>JBJTQS010000278.1:0-3784 GCA_046075765.1 Bacteroidota bacterium | reverse complement strand
TTACAGCTACACAGTTACGGATGCCAATAACTGTACTTCAACTGTAACAGTAACCATCAACCAGCCTGCTGCAGCCTTGGTAGCTTCGTATACTTCAGGTAGCATCTTGTGCAACGGTGGTTCTATAACGGTAACCGTATCTGCAACTGGTGGCACTGCTCCATACGCTGGAACAGGTAGCTTCACGGTAACAGCCGGTACTTACAGCTACACGGTAACCGATGCTAATGGATGTACTTCCGTAACCAGCATCACTGTTAGCCAGCCTACTGCACTTGTAGCTTCATCTACTTCAGGTAGCATCTTGTGCAACGGTGGTACTACTACGGTAACCGTATCTGCTACTGGCGGTACAGGTTCATACACTGGCACCGGCACCTTCACTGTTTCCGCTGGAGCTTACAGCTATACAGTGACTGATGCCAACGGATGTACAGCAATAACTTCTGGCAACGTATCTCAGCCTGCTGCATTGGTGGCTAGCTCAAGTCAAACTAACGTTAGCTGCTTCGGTGGATCTAACGGCAGTGTGACTATCAGCGCAACTGGTGGTGTGGCTCCTTACTCTGGAATCGGCACCTTCTCTGGATTGTCTGCCGGCACTTACAGCTACACAGTTACGGATGCCAATAACTGTACTTCAACTGTAACAGTAACCATCACCCAGCCTACTGCAGCCTTGGTAGCTTCTTCTACTTCAGGTAGCATCTTGTGCAACGGTGGCACTACCACTGTAACAGTATCTGCAACTGGCGGCACTGCTCCATACGCTGGAACAGGCAGCTTCACGGTAACCGCTGGTACATACAGCTACACGGTGACTGACAACAACGGATGTACTTCCGTAACCAGCATCACTGTTGGTCAGCCTACCGCACTTATCGCTTCCTCTACTTCAGGCAGCATATTGTGCAATGGTGGTACTACTTCAGTAACGGTATCTGCAAATGGTGGCACTGCTCCATACACTGGAACAGGCAGCTTCACGGTAACAGCTGGTACTTACAGCTACACGGTAACCGATGCCAACGGATGTACTTCCGTAACTAGCATCACTGTTGGTCAGCCTACTGCTCTGGTTGCTGCAATAGCTACTCAAACTAACGTAAGCTGCTTCGGTGGATCTAACGGTAGCGTGACTATCACAGCTACAGGCGGAACTGGTTCATACACTGGAACGGGCACATTCACTGGGTTGTCGGCTGGCACATTCAGCTACACAGTTTCCGATGCTAACGGATGTACTTCAGTAGTGAACGTAACCATCACCCAGCCTACTCAATTGGTGGCTGCTACTTCGGTTGTGAATGTTACTTGTAACGGCTTGTCGAACGGTAGCGTAACGGTTTCTGCTACCGGCGGAACAGCTCCATACACTGGAACTGGAACCTTCAGCAACCTGGCTGCTGGCACATACAACTACACAGTATCCGACGCCAATGGTTGCTCAACCACCATCAGCGTAACGGTAACCCAGCCCGCAGTATTGGTTGCCTCATCTACTGGAACCAATGTTACTTGTAACGGAGGTTCGAATGGTACGGTAACTGTAACCGCTACTGGCGGAACCACTCCATACTCTGGAACGGGCACCTTCACAGGATTGTCGGCTGGCACTTACACCTACACGGTAACTGATGCCAAAGGTTGTACATCATCCACAACTCGCACCATTACCCAGCCAGCCTTGGCAGTGGGTAACGTAACCGCAACTGCTTGTAATAGCTACACTTGGAATGGCACTACTTACACCACTTCAGGTATCTATACATTCATGTCGCAAACTGCTGCAGGTTGCGACTCGGTAACTACCCTGTTCCTCACCATCAAGTACTCTACTAGCTCAACATCTACCGTATCGAGCTGCGGACCTTACACTTGGAATGGTACTACCTACAACACGAGCGGTACTTATGTCTTCAACACCACCAACGTGGCTGGTTGTGACTCTACCGCTACCTTGAATCTCACTGTGAACTCTGCACCTACCGCTATCATTACTGCTTCTGGTGCCACTGCGTTCTGTCAAGGTGGTAGCGTAACACTTACATCCAGCACCGCTGGAGTAGGTGGATCTTACTTGTGGAGCAATGGTGCCACTACGCAATCGATAGTGGTAACTACCAGCGGCACCTTCACGGTAACGGTGACTACTGCTGCCGGATGTAGCGCAACTTCGTTGGCTGCAACCACAACAGTTACTCCGTTCGTGAATGCTTCGGTGACTATTTCTTCTTCAGCTTCTGGTGTGGTAACACCTACCACCAGCATCACCTTCACAGCCACTCCTGTTGGTGGCGGTTCAACACCTTCATACCAATGGAAGTTGAACGGTGCTAATGTGGGAACCAACAGCGCTACCTACACCAACGCTTCGTGGGTGAATGGTGATGCGGTAACCGTAGTGATGACCAGCAGCGCACCTTGCGTGAACGGAAGTCCTGCCACATCCAATACCATTTCAATCTCTGTTCAGAATGCCAATGCGAAGTACCTGGTAGTTGATGTAACTTCTAACCGTGCATACTACTACGACGCCAACTGGGCATTCATCCAAAGCAGTCCGATGTCGACTACCGTGATCAACGGTACCACCAACGCTGAGGATGTGGTTGCTACTGGAGGTGCGGTTTATGTGTTGGATGGAACCAACTCCCGTGTATATCGCAGCACTTCTGCCGGATCTGCCTCTGTTCAAACGAAGACACTCCGTACAACTGGTGGTCAGAACTTGAGCAACAGGTTGAAGGGTATGGCTATCAAAGGTGACTCCTTGTACATCGCAGATCAGCAAACACGTAACATTTACCGTTACTCGTTGGCTACCGCCTTCAACGGTGTTGGTACAACCCTGAATGCTGCACAAGCGATTGCCTTGCCAACGGCTATTGGAAATGCTGAGGCGCTAGTTGTAGATAACAACTACATCTATGTCTTGAACAATGGTACAACGAAGAACTTCTACCGCTACACCTTCGCTGGTGCTGCGTTTGGAAGCGCCTCTCGTCCGTTGCGTACCAACACGGGTGGCGCATTGACCAAGGTAACGGGTGCGGTGCTTGACGGAACCACTATGTGGGTAACGGATAACGGTATCGATCGTTCGTTGTCATATGACTTCAGCGTATTGTTCAGTGGAACAACCAACTTGAATGCTTCTACAATCAACGTGCTCAACTCTGGTAACTTGAATGCTACAGGTATTACATTGGTAAATACTACTTCTTTGATTCGTTCAACAGAAGACGGTAGCACCACTCCATCTGTAAGCACAACAAGTGAAGAAGGATTCACAGTGAAGGCTTATCCGAACCCAACCGGTGGCGTATTCAACGTGTTGGTTGATGGATTGAACACTGATGCTCCTTGTGTGGTTCGTGTGGTTGACATGACTGGTCGTGTGGTTGCCGAGCGCACCATCGAGCAGGGCGTTAACTCTAGCGAGCCTACCTTCGACCTCTCCGGATTCAAGACCGGCATCTACATGGTTGTGATCGACCAAGGCGATGTTCGTCAGACCGTGAGGATTGTACTTCAGTAATTACGGCTAACTCCTAATACACAGCGGCGGCTTCAGCAATGAGGTCGCCGTTTGTGTTTTTGGAAAAACAGTTGAACGCGGATTGGGTGGATTGGCTTTTTGTCACTTTTTGCTTGCCCCCCAAAGTGTTAAGTAACAAGTGGCAAATGACAAATGACTATTGACCATTGACAAATGAATATTGACAATAGGTCATTTCAAATTCGTAAATCGTAAATCGTCCGATAACTATCGGACCGATAA
>JBJTQS010000277.1:0-2774 GCA_046075765.1 Bacteroidota bacterium | reverse complement strand
GGTTGTATCTAAAAAAACTGATTTGTAATATGAAGCATTTCCTTTCTGCTATTGTATGCTCATTACTGATTTCCTGGTCCATTCCAAGCCTTGGCCAAGCAGAGGCAACAAGTGAAGAGCCAATGGATACCGTTTCAGGTCGGTCGTTTGGTGTTTATGGTTCTTTCGGAGCGGGTTTGGTGCGCAACACGCTTTCTCCTACGGTGCATCTCAGTATGCAGTACAAGCACAAGGAGCGTTATTCCTTCTCAGTACAATCAGCCAGTTTTTTCTTTTTTTCGCAAAATGCAGACGGTGATTACAATTTGTATCGCAACACATTTGCCGGTTTGGAGTTCATGTTGAATTTTAGTCCATTCAGTAAGGACTCACCTAACTGGAATGGTTTAGGGATTTCTTACTTGGTAGAAGCCCGAGGCCGCCAATTTTCAGAACCAGCCGGTATGATTTATTACCGCAGAAAATTCCAACACTTTTCCCTAATGCCAGGTTTGATGCTGGACGACAACTTCGGAGATGTTTGGCCGGTAATTACGATCAGGCTCTGATCAACGATGTACAAATGCCAATCGCTCCTCGAGATTTTTAGGGAGCACAGGCAAATTTCTTCTTTCGATCAGGAAGGAAGTAAGCTCTGCCAGTTCGGCAAAAATGTAATGTTTGTCGAGAGCGGATTTCAAATACTCTTTACCACTACTTCCGCCTGTGCCAACACGCATACCAATCATGCGATGAACCATATTCATGTGTCGGTAACGCCATGTTGCCATCAACTCATCAATATCCAACAACAAGTTCAGTAATTGGAAGGGGAGCTGTAGCAGCGGGTAATCACGGTAAAGCATGATGAATAATGCGGAGCGAGCCGCCTTATTGGAGAACCTTCTTGTTTTTGCGAAGTCGGCATCGAAAAACACGTGGTCAAATCTTTCCAAATTGGCTTGCTCACCTTGTGTAAGACTCGAGCCATAAGCATGTTTGTAATCCGCCCAGAATTCGCCATGGGTACCGGTATAAGATTGCCATAGGGTGTTCTCGCCGAAGAAAGGCATCCGCTCCAACCATGCATTTACTTCCTCAATCAATGAGCTACCTTCTTCCACTTGGCGAATGGTTTCCTTGTCTTCATCTTTCAACTGCGAAAGGTAATAATCCCTACCATGGCGGTTTTCCAATCTCAAACCAAGTAATGCCTCAACGATTTTGAATTGGATGCTTTGGAAGCCAGAAGCCGGTCTGAGCAGATTGCGGAAGTCGAGGAAGTCGAGCGGAGTCATGGTTTCCATGATGGAAATCTGGTGAACCGCTACATCCAGAATAGTGGATATCCTTTTCATCCGGTGAACCGCTTTGTAAAGATCCGGATCGTTATCGTTAATTGTTTTGCGATGGAAAATGCCGTGAATCGATTTCAGCTCATAAATGATTTGCTTGAACCAAAGTTCGTATGCTTGGTGGATGATGATGAAAAGCATCTCGTCATGCGCCTCAATGCCCTCTTTATCGCTCTCAGGCAATTGGGCGTTCAGTATCTTGTCGAGCTGCAAATATTCGCCGTAATAAACATCTTTCCTCATAGCTATTCTCTTGATTGTGTTGTTGCAAATTTAGGATTATTACCGGGCGGGTAGCGACCTTTTTCCTGAAATGAAGTACAATCCCAGGAATGTGACTAATCCATTTATGATGATCATTTCAAAACCGAATTTATAGCCTCCCAGTAATTCGGGGCCTTTATCCGCTATTACCCACGATATAGCTGGCGCAATAATGCAAACTAAGGGAGTGAGTTTGTCGCGTAGGCTCCTTTTTGTCAATAATCCGAAAGCAAAAAGCCCAAGCAATGGTCCATAAGTGAATCCAGCTACTTTGAAAAGGTTTCGAATAACTGCATCGTCATTGATTACGCGGAATAGTACGATTACCAAAAGCAAAATCACAGCAAAGGATACATGCACAATGTGCCTGGTCTTGCGCAACGATTCTTCGGTCATATCCTTGCGGCGGTTCAATTTGAGGAAATCATAACAAACTGCTGTCGTGAGCGCCGTCAAAGCACCGTCGGCACTGGGATATGCCGCCGATATCAAACCAATAATGAACATGAGGCCTGTGATAGTGCCAAGATGGTTGAGTGCGATGCTCGGGAATAAGTCGTCGGTATGCTTTGGGTCGATGGTGATGCCGTATTGTGTGGCGTAAAAAACGAGCGCAGCACCCAACATCAAGAACATGAAATTCACAACAATCAGCACTCCCGAGAATGTGAACATGTTCTTTTGCGCCTCTCCGATATTCTTGCAGCTCAGGTTTTTCTGCATCATCTCCTGGTCCAGACCGGTCATGGCGATTGCAATGAACATCCCACCAAGGAAATCCTTCCAGAAATAATTCTTCGAAAGGTAGTCGCCAACCACGATGTTCGAGATGTCTTCGCTCCATAATCTGGAAGTCAGTTGGCCTATTGTAAGTCCGAGCTCATCACAGATCAAGAAAATACTAACTACAACAGTTATCAGCATGAATGTAGTTTGCAGGGTGTCGGTCCACACAATAGTTTTTACCCCGCCTTTGTAAGTGTATAACAAGATGAGCACCATGAAGGTGCCAACAGTAACTACAAATGGAACACCTAAGCCGTCGAATACAAAAGTTTGCAATACATTGATTACAATATAGATTCGGAAGGCTGCACCGATGGTTCTGGATAGTATGAAAAAGAAGGATCCTGTGAGGTATGAGTTATTGCCGAATCGTTCCTCCAAGTAGGTGTA
>JBJTQS010000276.1:0-4340 GCA_046075765.1 Bacteroidota bacterium | reverse complement strand
AAAGCACACTTGGAAGGTTTTGGCGGCTTCGAAGGTGTTAAACTCGGAAAAGGTGAGATGTACACGTTCGCCAAAAGCAATGGCGCTCTTGTTTTTTTGAATGCCGACAATCCTCATTTGGTCTCTATGTTGGGTCAACATGACCGGGTGTTCGCTTATGGCTCTTCTGCGGATGCAACAATACAAGGCGTTGCTATTCCCAATACTCAGTACGCATCTGTGAAATGGGTGTCGAATAAGACCAACGATTGGAATCAAATTCAATCGAATATCACGGGGCATTATAACTGTGAGAACATATTGTCGGCTGTGTCGATTGGCACACACTTCGGCGTTGAGGATTCCGATATTATTTCCGCAGTTGAATCCTACACCCCCGACAACCAGAGGTCGCAAGAGCTTTCTTTCGGGGAAACAAAAGTCATCTTAGATGCCTACAACGCCAATCCAACCAGCATGGAGGCGGCTATTCTGAATTTCCAAAACAGTTTTACTGGAAAGAAAATGATATTTCTGGGAGATATGCTTGAGTTGGGTGACGAATCACCTTCGGAGCACTCCAGGATTTTAGAACTTGCATGCAAAACCGGATGCGATAAAATAATTCTTGTTGGCCCAAGATTCAAAACTGCAGCACAAAGATCTGGACCGTCCTTTGTTTTTTGTTTGGATGACTCCGCTCAAGCGGCGGAATGGATTCAATCAAACCGACCAGGCAAATGCACCATACTCATCAAAGGATCTCGCGGATCCAAGATGGAAAAGGTATTGGAGGGCTTGAAATAATTTTTTCAGGAACGCTTGGAACCAAAAAACTTGAAGGGGTTCCACGAAATCGTTTGCTCTTCTTCGTAATAACCATAGCCGCCATAACCGTAACCATAGCCGCCGTATCCGTATCCATACCGTTGTCCTAAACGGGAGTCATTCAACAGCAAACACAGATTGTTGATTTTACCCAACTCCACCATTTCATTGAGCGAACGTATGTATTCCTTTTTGGAGTAGTTCTCGCGCACCACGTAAATGTTCAGATGAGAATAGTTCTTTATCAAGAATGCGTCTGAAACGATTCCCAATGGTGGGGTGTCGATGATGATATAATCATAGTTCTTGCCAAGTTCATCCAACAACTGACCCAGTGCCGGTTTTGCGAGCAATTCGGCAGGGTTTGGAGGAACCGGACCAGCTGGAATGATATCAAGGTTTTGTACACCGGAAGGCTTGATCAAGTCTGCGAGTTTGCCGTTACCCACCAGATAACTTACAACACCTGTATCATTGCTCAGATTGAAATCCTGGAAGATTTTCGGCTTGCGTAAATCCATTCCCAGTATTATCACCTTATGGTCTTGCATCGCTAATATGGATGCCAGATTCATCGTAACAAAAGATTTTCCCTCCCCTCCTACCGAACTCGAAATCATGATAACCTTGTTTTTGCTTTCGGAACCAAAATATTGAAGGTTGGTCCTAACAGAACGGAACGCCTCTGCAACGCGTGATTTGGGACTGTTGTTGACGATAAGGTTGTCGCTTTTATTCACGTGACCGATAACACCCACCACGGGGATATCCGTCATTGCCACCAATTCATCCCTACTTGAAACCGTAGTTTGGAATATTCGAATGGCGATGATTATGATCAATGGAATTAGGATGGCTGCGAGTAGAGCCAAGGCAAGAACTAATTTCTTATTAGGCTCTACTGGCTCATCGGCAATCACCGCGCTGTCCAACACCTTGTTGTCGGAAATAGCTGATGCTTTTGCAATGGCCGTTTCCGCTTTCTTCTGCAAAAGATATATGTAAATGTTTTGATTCACCTCAAAGCGCCGTTGAATGGCTAAAAGCTGCCTCTCTATTTCTGGCATTTTGCGAATCTTGCCTTCGTATTCGGAAAGCTCTTCATTAAGAGAAGTATTGGAAGCCTGAATGTTCTTCTTTATAGACTTGATATTCTCAATTAATGATGCGCGCGTGTCCTTTATCTGTTGGTCGATAACATTGACTGCAGGAGTGCTGCTTTTTACTCCATAAGCCAAGCTCTTACGCTTCGACTGCAACTCTTGATATTTGGTTATCAACTCGATCAATAAAGGATCAGGAATACCTAATGATGAAGGGGCCATCTCAGTGATATCGGCACTGGTGGAAACATACTGAAGAATGTTGTCCAACGATTTTAGCGTAATCTCTGTTTTAACCTTTTCCATGTCGACGGTATTCAATCGCTCGAGAAAAGCCTTGCTTTCTTCTGTGAGATTTACAGTTTGGTTGCGCTCCTTGAATTGCTGCAACTCCACTTCGACATCGCCAACCGCTTTACTGGTTTGGTCAAGTTGCTGATCAACGAAATCCAAAGTCAATGAAGCCACCGAGGTCTTGTCTTGCACATCACGCTTAATGTAAACTTCGCACAACTTGTTCAAGACATCAGCAGCTCGCTCAGGAATCTCATCTCGATAAGTGAGCTCCAGAATGGTTGCATCCTTGTCTGGGGTTTCAATCTTCAACCTGCTAACCATGTCAGAAATCTGCCGGTTCTCATCGTGTATGGTGAATTCATAATCGGCATATTCCTGCTTCCTTTCGAAATCAGGCATTGAATCTATGCGGAATTTGAAATACTCGGAAGACAATGTCTGACCATAAATGGCATCTTGTGAAAAATCGAAACGCCTACCAGAATTATCAGTGGCAGAAACAGAAACCTTGAACTTGTTTTCTTTGATGAAAGAAAGAGAAAAAGGCACGTCACGCAACCACAAAGGCAACGAAACAGTGGAATCCACCATTACAACGAACGGATGTTTTAAGTATCGTGGTATGTGAGGGAAAACGGAAGTATTCGCATAACTTACTCCGATACCCAATTCCGCAATTGTTTGCTTCATGACACTTCTAGACCCTAATATGCCTTTCTCTGTAGCCACATTGGCTTGCTCACCAAACAAATCACCCGCTATGAAATCTTCCATCTTAATGGATGGCTTTCCCGATTCCTCAATCAGAACACTCGCACCCGATTCATAAACGGGCAGGGTGGTTTTCAGATATACATAGGCCAAGGATATGAAAACAACGATTGATGCGACAAACCACCATCGGCTGGCTCGAATCTCATCGGCAAGTCCAGACAAGTCAATGTCATCATTGTTGGGATTGCTACCCTTCTGTTTGTTGGTCATGTTTAATTGGTCTCACGCAAAATGAGTGATGAAATAAGAGTGAGAGTGGCCAAAATTGAGGTCACCACTGCTACTGTCGGACTAATGGTTGCGCCACCGCGCCTCCTGATGGGTTGTACATAAACAACATCATCGGGATATAGCCATGCCACCTCAGCATTCAATGGCTGCTTGGTAGTTAAGTCAACTGATAACTCTTTGTATCCCCCATCTGCTTGGCGAATGATCTTGACTGTTTTGCGATTGCCGAAATAGGTAAGGTCACCTGCCATACCAATCCCTTCGAGCAACGACATCTTCTCGTTTGGAATGTAGTAAAGACCGGGTTTGTTCACTTCACCAAGTATGGTAACCTTGAAGCTGAGTTTTTTCATGATTACAACAGGCGAGTCCATGAAAGACTTGAATTTTGCGGTAACCGCTTCACGGGCATCAGCCATGGAAAGTCCTCCAACGGCAATCTTGCCTGCTAAAGGCACTTCAATATTCCCTTGGGGATCAACAAGAATACCCTTCTCATAGGAGCTTCTGTTGTCTACGAATTGTCGATCGTTAGTAGCCGCAACACCTGGAAACGCTTCAGGGTTTTCAGAATAAACCTGAATGGTGAGGATGTCACCTGGCACAACCTTCAGAGTGAATTCAGGGCTCTTGCCGGATGATGCTCCTGCCTCATCTTGTAGGTAAGTGAACTTCTTTAACGAAATGCATGATGGCAGGGCGAAAACTGCCAATAGCAGTAAAATGTATTTGAGTTTGTGGTTCATCATTTTGATCACGGGTTGTTTACTGCAACAATCCCCGTGCAATCACGATTTTCTGGATTTCAGAAGTTCCCTCGTATATCTGTGTGATTTTGGCATCTCGCATCAGACGCTCCACATGGAACTCCTTAACATAACCATATCCCCCGTGAACTTGCACGGCCTCCACAGTGGTATCCATGGCAACCTTGGAAGCAAATAATTTGGCGATAGAACTAGATTGTGCATAATCTGCTCCTTGATCCTTTAACCAAGCAGCCTTCAAACAAAGCAACCTTGCTGCTTCACTCTCTGTTGCCATATCGGCCCATTTGCCTTGTATTGCTTTTTTTTTCCTTCTTTCCTTTCCCCCCTCTTTTCTCTCTTTTTCTTCTTTCCCTTCCCC
>JBJTQS010000275.1:0-4347 GCA_046075765.1 Bacteroidota bacterium | reverse complement strand
TGGTAATGAAACAGCTGGCATGATATAGGGGAAGGTGGCATTGGCACGGAGCAAGTCCGAAAACCTTGCCTCATCGGGATGCTGTTTTGGAAAAAACTCCGTGTATTCTATTCCATCAGGTAGTGCAATGTGACCCGTATTGTTTTCTTGAGAACGATTGATCATGTAGGAGATTCCAATGGGAGAGACATACAGGGATCGGCCATCATTTACTATTGTCGGACTGAATATGACCATAGGAATACTGGCATTTAATTCAGGCTTGCGGAAGTGATTAAGAGGCTTATTAAGCAGATCACCCAGGTTGCGATTGAGTTTCTTCTCAAAAGCATATCCCCGGTCTTTAAAGTAGCTGTTCCCTTTGTATTCCTCTTTTTGAATGTTTAGGAAAAGATCACTCACAATCATGCTGAAGGTGGTTGCATTCAGCATATCGCTCGAAATACGATCCATATGGGTTTCTTTAGACGAAGTATCGCCTTCCAACTTTATTGAACGATAATAGGATGCTGCCAGCATACCGCCAGATGAGCCGGTAATCAACCTGGTGTTTTGAAACAATCGTCCTTGAGTAGCGCTATCCGCAGCATAAAGTGACATGTATGTGAATAATGATGCCCGCAGTCCGCCACCACTAACCGCTACGATGCACATTTTCGGCTTTTCCTTTCCGATTTTCACTTGATCAGATTTCCACTTTTCCAAAATGGATATGGTTGAATCGATATCTGCATTGACGGTAGAGTCAGACGCTGTTTCTATTATTTTATCAACCGTATAAACCGATTTTGAATTATTGTAATCTAACCCAAACAATCTGCTTTCAGGATTGAATAGGTCGAAGCCGGAGATGTAGTTTACAATGATGAAGCCCAATACAACTACTGTGAATGCCCATGCTTTCATCCAAAAGCGAATCACGCCCGCAACCATCATCACCATGGAAAACAAAAGGAACAGACTGGCCGCAGCTGGTATTTGTATCACTTCAGAATCGCGAAACAGGCCCAAGATGATGAAAAGCCCTATGGTGAAAAGCTCAAGCGTTGCTGCATTCAGGTGGTTTTGTCGGAATACCGATTTCAACATGAAATGCTTGTAATGGGAGGTGTCTCGAACCAGGCGGGCTCTCGTAGGGCTGGATATATAAGTTAGGACCTTCCAATGCTTTTCGCTGGTCTCTTTTCTTTTTGGTTTTTCAGGAAATGAGTCGGATTCTAACGCTGCATGATATCGCTCGTCTTCATGCTCATGATCGCCCAGCCGCACTCCGAATAATTTGTAAATGTCTTTATTGGTAAGAAGAAAATACTTTAAAACCAATTGAACGATTATGAAAACTCCGAATAGGAATGTTAAAGCTTCTATGGCTATTTCTATCGGACTTGCTAATTGTTGGTTGTGCTGGAAAACAACAATCTTGATCAGATAGGTAATCAAAAATGAAACGGGAATAATGAAATTATTGATTGTGTATTTTTGAAAAGGTTTTGATAGGCTTGCTAAAAAAGGGAATCTAAAACTATTCAAAATATAGCTGGATATATTGAATGCCATGATAAACATGCCGCAACATATTCCGGTGATGAAAAACGACAAGGCGTTTACATCACCAAGATATTCAGGGTCAAGAAATAGATAGGGAATGCCAAATCTACGGGCTAATGCCTGTGTAACGAAACCTATTAGTAACACCCAAAGAACCATCATTAGATGATTCTTTTTTATATGCATCACTACCAACTGAACAGGAAAAGAGAAATATATTCTTTTCAATTGCTTGTTCATGCTGATGGTGGTATTAATGTTTGCCTTTTACCCGATGGCTTTTTCAATCAATTCCAAAACTGTTTTCTCCAATTCCAAGGCTTCTCTTTCCAGTGATGCACCTTGTTTTATAATTGACTCCGTAAAGGATTTGTCGTCGTAGGAAGAGCAATTGATTTTTACATTCATGAACGCTCCGGATATTGCGGTTCTGGCACAAAGGGCTCCGACTCCTGCATCGGTGATGGAGTTCGGATTGCCCAACTCGGCCATTGATTTTGTTATACGCAATGATTCCAAGGAAAGTTCCATTACACGATAAGGAATTTCAATTGCGTATTTGGTAGCCTCCTGAATGGCTTTTTTTCTCGCAGCCTTCTCAGTATCTGTATCCTTTGGTAGTTGAAACGCAGCCATGATGGCATTGAACGAATTGGTGTCTTCGTCAACCAAATCCAATAAACGTTTGCGCAATTCTTGGCCTTGCTCTGCCCAATTACCAAATTCCTTCCATCGGTCTTCCCAGCCCTTTTTGGATGAGCTAAGATTGGCCACCATTGTGCCAAGGGAGACACCTAATGCTCCTACATAGGCCGAAATGGAGCCGCCACCGGGCGCAGGTGATTCGCTGGCTGTGACTTCTGAAAATTTTATAAGATCCATTGAAACCAATGAATTTTTTTTGCTTTCATGCAAGCGATATTCAATGATTTTCTTATTCGGATCAAAAGGACCTAACTCATCAAGTCCCATTGATTTTACAGCTATGTGAATCAACTCTCGGTCAGAGACACCTGATGAAAGTTGCTGCTTTTCTAGAAAGTATTTTCCTGCTTCCAACATGGCACTCAAAGGAACCAATCCAACCAGTTCGGATCCGGTTACCCTGATTCCTCGAGCCATGGCGCTTTTCACGCATTCGTCGAATACCAAGTGTAATGGAGTTTCCTTGAACTTGGTAATATTGATAGACACTTGTGAGATATCATATTCATCAATAAACCATCCAATGGCTTTAACACCTTTAAGCGTCCCGGGAATGCGAATTTCATTGCCGCTTTCGTCTTTGGCTATGGGTCCGCTAATTGGATTACCCACTCGCTTCACTCTTCCTGCTTCGCGAATGTCGAATGCTACTGAGTTTGCTCGTTTAACGCTTTTGGTATTGAGGTTTACGTTATAAGCTATCAGGAAGTCTCTAGCACCAATGACTGTTCCACCCGATTTGGAGTTCCATTCCGCAGGGCCGAAATCCGGTTTCCAGCCATTGCCTTTTATCTTTTGGAAAAAACCTTCATACTCTCCTGAACGTATTACCGAGAGGTTGCTTCGTTCCTTATTGGGTTGCGCCTCCTCATACAAATACACTGGAATCGAAAGTTCAGTCCCAACCCGCTGGGCAAGTTTTCTTGACCATTCCGCAGTTTCCTCCATAGTGATGCCCGATACGGGTATCATTGGGCAGACATCAGTGGCTCCCATTCTTGGGTGTTCACCTTTGTGCTTCGACATATCGATTAGCTCTGCTGCTTTCGCAATACCTCTAAATGCGGCTTCCACTACTTGTGAGGGTTCGCCTACTAAAGTCACCACGGTTCTATTGGTTGCTTTCCCAGGGTCAACATCCAACAATTTTACTCCTTCAACAGATGAGATGGCATCTGTAATTTGCTTAATGATGTTTGAATCGCAACCTTCACTGAAGTTCGGTACACACTCTATGAGTTGTTTCATTTTTTGAATAGTTTTCCTTTTATGTAAGTTGATTTTATGAGTCTGCTACCAAATGAGTAGGGAATCATGGCAGGAGATGTCGCAGAATCGGTAATGAAGAATGAAGCCCATTTTCCCGGAGTAATGCTACCCATGCTATCCGATAAGCCCATTGCATAAGCTCCGTTAATAGTGGCCGCTGCAATGGCTTCCTCGGGATCCATGCCCATGTAAACGCAAGCCAGTGAAAGTACAAATGGCATGTTGCCGGAAGGCGAGGAGCCAGGATTGAAATCCGTAGCAAGTGCTATCGGTAAACCGGCATCAATCATTTTACGAGCAGGAGCATAATGCAGCTTCAGGAAAAAGGCTGTTGAGGGTAGTATAGTAGGCATAGTCTTACTTGCCAACAAACAACTAATTTCTTCCTCACCTGTGAATTCGAGGTGGTCTACAGATAGAGCTCGGTGTTTTACGCCTATTTGAATACCTCCGGAATTATCAAGTTCGTTGGCATGTATCTTTGGCTGCAGACCGTACTTCCATCCTGCTTCTAGGATTTGGTCTGTTTCTTCAACTGTAAAGAACCCTCGGTCGCAGAAAACATCGCAATAATCGGCCAAGCCCTCCTCCGCAATTCTAGGAAGCATTTCATCAATCATCAAGCGCAAATAACCGGACCTATTCTCTTTGAATTCGGCTGGTATGGCATGTGCCCCTAGGAATGTGGCTTTGATTGGTAGTTCGCTAGCCTCTTTCATCCGCTTGATCACCCGAAGCATTTTCAATTCGCTTTCGACACTAAGACCGTATCCGCTTTTGATTTCGATTGCGCCAGTGCCCATTGTGGCCATTTCTGCTACTCGA
>JBJTQS010000274.1:0-7373 GCA_046075765.1 Bacteroidota bacterium | reverse complement strand
TGGAGTGTTAATGTTGATGAAGGGGTTGCTTTCGCAAAGATGGGTTACATCTACCACTTGTGCCTTCAGAGCTTCCAACACATCATACAATCGATGTTGTTGCTTGCTGGCCATTTCTTCCAATAATGGCAAGGCTGATTTTGGATATAATGTGCATAGGGTCTCGCTTTTTCCATCGTAGGAGGCAGTAATGCAACCGTTGGCATTTACGATATCTAATAAACTTTTGATTATTGGTGAAGTAACCATCGGCATGTCGCAAGCCATGAAGAAATTCAATTCTGTTGTGCTATGTCGCAGTCCAGCGATGATGCCACCCAATGGCCCTATTTTTTCGAACGCATCGGGAATAACATCTAGTCCGAACTGATGGTGCGACTCATGGTTGCTCACAATGGTGATGGATGTAAACAAATCTGAAAGTAATCGGATGCTATGCTGCATCATTGGCATCCCCCGGAAGGGGACTAATGCTTTATCTGTTCCCATCCGCGAACTTTGACCGCCCGCAAGAATGAATGCCTGTACAGAATTTATCTTGGTTTCCACGAAGTGCTAAGATACGAAGCGCAATTTGAACTCAGCCCAATAGAAGCTTTGCGCCTGCAATCAGAAGCACAATGCCAAGGGTGATTCGCATTGCCTTTTGATTCAACTTGGTGCTGCCAAGCCATCCGCCAAGGATACCTCCACCGATGGCGATTGCAAGAGCTATCAGCAAATCATGACTCAGCATTTCCATTGAAGGGGATATAGCAGATAAGCCGGAAATCGAATTTACAAAAATGAATCCCGCCGAAATCAAAGCCGTTTGTTTCATGTTGGCCCATCGCAGTTGAATCAAAAGCGGACTCAGTATGATACCTCCGCCAATACCAATCATGCCCGATAGTAGTCCGATAGCAGCACCAACTAGTAAAGCCAATAGTGGCTTGGGAGCTTCGGTTTCGAAAGTGGAATTTATTGGTTGCAACATTAACAGCCGAACCGACTGAAACAATACGAGGCCGCCGAGTATTTTCTTGTACAACTCTTGCTCAATGTGTATGGATGCGCCGATGTATGCGGCTGGAATGCTGCCTGCAATAAGGAATAAAAACAGTTTCCAATTTGGTTTTTCTGAACGCAGGAATTGGATGGTAGCAATCAGCGACACGCAAATGTTGAGCATCAGCGCCCACGGCTTCATGGTTTCTGGCGCGAATCCCCAAAGGGCCATCAATGCCAAGTACCCACTTGCACCTCCGTGTCCTACACTGGAGTAGAGTACGGCAACCAATAACAGTAATATCAGGAATGAAAAATCCATTGCAACTGTTTCAAACAAGTTTACGGCAGGAGGATGGTTTCCACAATTGTTCCCTTTTTAACTTCTCCTTTTTCGGGTTCAAGCATTACCAGCGCATTGGCATTGGCGAACGATCGCATGATGTAGGATTCTTGACCTTCGAGTATTTGCGTCGATTTCAAATCGGTATGAGCTTTAAGGAAAGCCGTCATGCCAGGTTTGCGAACAAAATCATGAAACAATGGTAGATGGATTTTAGGCAGTTCCTTATCGGGATGGTGTTGAAGTGTGCGCAATGCGGGAATCACATACAGGTAAAAGCAGGTCATTACCGAAGCGGGATTTCCTGGCAAACCGAATACGGCTTTGCCTTTGGTTGTTCCAAAATAAATGGGCTTTCCGGGTTTTTGTTTCAGTTTGTAGAAAACCTTTTTCACGCGGTTTTTGGCAAACACCTCTTCAGTGAAATCGTAGTCGCCAACCGAAATTCCTCCTGTGAAAATAATCACATCATGTTTGGCAACGGCTTTTTGAAAGGCGCGGTGCATGGATTCAGAATTATCGCGCACATGGCTCACTGAAATACTGTTTATGCCCTCCTTTTGCAAGGCCAACTGCAGTGCAACGCTATTGGATTCGTGGATTTGTCCAGGCTTCAAGGATTTTCCGTTTTTTACCAGCTCGTTACCCGTTACGATTATGGCTACAGAGGGTTTTACTTGGACATTCACTTGCGTGATGCCGATGGATGCAAGGAATGCGCAAGCCGATGGATTGAGTATAGTCCCCTTTCCCAGAGCTATTTTCCCTTTGCGTATTTCAGAACCTGCAATTCGGATATTGGCTCCGTTTTTAAGCGCAGTGTCTGTGATCAGTAAGGTGTTTTGATCGATATTGGTTTTCTCTTGCATCACCACAGTATCGGCACCAAGTGGAATCGCTGCGCCGGTATAAATGCGTATAGCTTGGAGTTTCTTCAGTCGATCGGAATAGGGTTTTCCGGCAGATGAAGTACCTGATATGTTCAAGCGATTTTTGCTTTCCCAATCGCTAAAACGGAATGCATAACCATCCATTGCTGAGTTGTTGAAAGCAGGTGCCTGCATTGGCGCTTTCACATCATTGGCCAAGACAAATCCGCATGATTTTTCAATTGTAAGCGTTAAATAACCTTTGGGTTTAAGGCTGTTTAAAATGGCTTGGATGGCTTCTGAAGGATGATGAATCACTGGGGTCTTATTAACGGTTTAAAATTATCAAATTAATTTTCCAATTGTTTCAATTTATATACCAATGAAGTCTTATTTTCATTTTATTTGAAGTCTAAATATTATATTTGAACTATTATTTCAGATAAAAAATTCGACACTATCATTTCAATGAAAATACACTATTCAATAATCCTTTCCCTTTTCACTGTAGCTTCAACCGTGTCCTTGGCACAGACCAATGGGTCCATCCAGCATAACGGCATAACCCGTAATTATATCGTATATGTCCCTGCAGCGTACCAACCGGGTGATTCGTGGCCCTTGGTGTTTGTACTGCATGGATTCACGCAAACTGCATCAGCTATTATGGGTGTTTCCGGATTCAATGCCATTGCCGATACTGGTAATTTTATAGTTGCATATCCCAACGGCGTGGGCAATGCATGGAATACCAATTCGGGCATGACGGGCGGTTCTACGGCAGATGATATTGGATTTGTTGCTGCGCTTACGGATACCTTGTATGCTCTTTACAACATCGATACCAATCGTGTTTTCAGTTGCGGTTTTTCAGCGGGTGGGTATATGAGCCATCGTCTTGCTTGCGAATCGCCAAGATGCTACGCTGCCGTAGCTTCTGTTTCAGGCACAATGAGTGTTAATGCATTCAATGCCTGTGCACCTGCTCGGGATATTTCTGTGATGCAGATCCACGGCACATCCGATGCCATCGTAAGTTACAATGGTAGCGCACAAGGAGGTAAGTCGGTTGCTGATGTAATCGGCTTGTGGGTTGGCCAAAACAGCTGCGCCACACCACCGCAGGTGCAACTGCTACCCGATATCAATACGCAAGACAACTCCACCGTGGAAAAAAGTGTGTATGCTCCTTGCAGTACTGGAACAGAGGTGAATCTATACAAAGTGATTGGTGGAGGTCATCAATGGCCAGGCACTACATCACTATTAGGTGGCCTTGGAGCTGTTAACCGAGACATCAGCGCAAGCGCCGAAATATGGAATTTCTTTAGCAGGTTTAGTTGTCCGATACCATCATCTTTACCTGAAATGAATGGACCTGCTAAAGATTTCGTCTTGGAACAGGATCATACAAATGGAACCATTACCGTAAGTCACCTTGGCAACGGATATTTCCAAATATCCATGTATGACTTGTCGGGCAAACTCCTGTTTCAGGAAAGTGCCTTGGAATCATTGACCATTAGCCGCGGTTCAAACCCGCAAGGTGTTTATTTATTGAAAGGAGTAGCTGCGAAAACGACAGCAACATTTAAGATCATATTCGATTAAGTTTGCTTTAATTTACTGGATGTTTTTAGCACAAATCAACAACTTACACCGCTATGAAAAAGCGTTTTATATTTTTTGTGATAATTTCAATGGCGCTATTTACATCATGTTCAAGGTCAAGTGGCGGAAGATGTTCAGGCGATCAGGATTGTTCCTCTTGTACAGATTGTTCCAGATGCGAACATTGTAACGAGGACGGAGGAATGTGTGGGGTTTGCGGTGACGGCGAAGACACAAACTACGAGCCGTAATGCAATTTCTCAAAACCCATAGCATTAAATTGTGAAATAAAAATTGCTTATGAAACCCAGCGGCTCAATAGTTGACGAAATCCTTTCCAATCTTCCTCCCGATCGGTTGGAGCCTTTTAACCAATTACATCAGGTCATCATCAAGAACCTACCCAAAGGATTTGAGCCAGCCATAAGCTACGGCGGTTTAGGATACGTGATTCCACATAAGCTCTACCCGGCAGGTTATCATTGCAAACCAGCCGAACCACTTCCTTTTGCCGGAATCGCCTCCCAAAAGGGCTCCATCAATTTTTACCACATGGGCATCTATGCCGATCCAGAACTGTTTGACTGGTTCGTAACGGAATTCCCAAAGCACAGCAAACAGAAGTTGGATATGGGCAAGAGCTGTGTTCGATTCAAGAAAATGGAAGACATTCCTTTCAAGCTCATCGGCCAACTCATGAAAAAAATGAGCGCTAAACAATGGATCGATTTGTACGAGGAGAAATATCTACCTAAAAGCAAAAAGAAGTAAGTTAATTGCTTGATTTCAGAAAATCCACCGGGACAAAGTTGGCATAGCTTTCCCGTATAGTTAATTATAAAATGTTGGTTTTTATTGCTGCCGCTGCAGAAATGCAATGGCTTCATTGTTGAATACATCAGGTCGTTCAATATTCACAACATGACCGCAAGCAGGTATGACAAACAGTGTGGATGAACGATGGTCTTTCACCAGCTTGGATATGGATGGCAAGAACATATAATCTTCTTCGCCCATGATGTAAAGCGTAGGAATACCAAGGTCTCGGATTCTAAATAGTGCGAGTAAAGGATTTATGTCGGATAATAAGCGACACCATTTTTCAAATTCTTTTTGATACAGCTTTTTTGCTTCTTGAATAAAAAGAATCCTCGACTCGCGATGTTTTTTCCTGGGCATAATCACAAACGCCAGAAAACGGTATAGCGTCATGTACGGAATGATTGTATGAATGCCCAAACCCAGTCGCATGAGCACTTGTCCACGGAAGTTCAACTTCATTACCGCACCTCCCATGATCATACTCAATGTACGTTCGGGATATCGCTCACTCAACTCACGAATGATGATAGTGCCAAGGGATATACCGATGTAATGGGTTTTTTGAATACCAAGATGGTTTAAAACCTCAATGATGTCATCACCAATGGCCTCAAATGTATATTTCTGCTTGTGCTCATAAACGAATTTTTTAGATCCGCCATGACCTCTGAGATCTACCAATAGCAGGTTGAAATGCTTTCTGAATTCTCGCAACTGTTTGAACCAGATATTGCTGCTCCCACCCGCTCCGTGAACAAAAGTCACCCATTCCGCCTTGGGGTCAATTATATGGGTGTTGAAATGAAGCATAGAGTCTGCAAGATACCGATAATTAAAAGGTAATTACTTTTTTGGGGCAATTAATTGGAAATCTGAAGGTAAGCCAACCAATTAGTAGCTGATTCAGCATATGAGGCAAAAACAACTTCGGTAGGTTATTGTTTATGAATCCACGTTGACAGCTGATTTCTGCCTTAAATTTGTATGATCATCATGTTCCGTTTCATTATCCCAATAGTAGTTTGGTTCTTGTTGGACCTCTACGCTTTTTTCGGATTACGCACGATCACAGCAAGGTGGTCGCCCTTGGCAGCCCAAACCACCCACTTGTTGTATTGGGGCATCGATATCCTGATATTAGCCATTATCCTGTACTTCGGTTACATTGGCAAGTTCGAACAAGGTCCGAGTAAGAATGTAGGATGGGTGTTGAGCATGATTGTTATCTCCATCGTTCCCAAACTGATTGTGGTGGCAGTGCTTGGAGTGGAAGATGTGGGAAGGGGATTGGCCGGACTATTTACATTCGGACAAAAAGTTTTCGGCTTTTCTGAATCCAAGGATTTCATTCCCGAGCGCCGCACTTTTGTAAGTCAACTTGCATTCGGAATCGCTGCCATCCCGTTTTTGGGATTGCTTTATGGTTCCATCAAAGGGAAGTACGACTACCGCGTTCACCGTGTGCGACTCAAGTTTAAAGACCTCCCAGATGCCTTTGATGGCTTTCGGATCACGCAACTTTCCGACATTCATTGTGGAAGTCTCGACGACCAAGTTGCAGTGAAACGCGGATTGGAGTTGGTTAACAATCAAGACAGTGACCTGGTGGTTTTCACTGGCGACTTTGTGAATAATCGAGCCGATGAATTAGATGATTGGTTGGAGCATTTTGGCGCGCTGAAGGCCAGGCATGGTAAATATTCGATTTTGGGAAACCACGACTACGGCGATTATGTAAAGTGGCCATCATTGGATGCCAAGCAGCAGAACATGAATAAGCTCTTGCAGCATCAAGACCAAATGGGATTCAAAATGCTTTTGAACAGTCATACGCGTATTGAAAAAGATGGTCAATCCATCGTTTTGGCTGGAGTCGAAAACTGGGGGAACAGGCGCGGGTTCGCCAAATATGGAGACCTTTCAAAGGCCTTGCATGGGGTGAAAAACGAGGAGTTCACCATTCTTCTTTCACATGACCCTTCGCATTGGGAGGAGGTCACTTTGAAAAATGACAACCATGTACATCTTACCCTTTCCGGACACACCCATGGGATGCAATTCGGGGTAGAGATTCCCGGTTTCAAGTGGAGCCCTTCGCAATATGTTTATCCCCGTTGGGCTGGCTTGTACGCCGAGCAAAATCGACATTTGTATGTGAATCGCGGTTTTGGATTCCTGGGATACCCCGGCCGCGTTGGGATACTGCCTGAAATTACGGTAATCGAGCTTTTCAAAGGCTGAGACTGTTTTTCAATCACTTTGCCGAGTTACAGGTACACTTACTATCTTTAGTGGCTGGAAATTTTATCTGTTCCATATTAAATCAATGGCTCAACAAACATTTTCATGGAAAGTCTGAAACTCCATCTCAACCAAATTCAGCGGGTGATCATCGTTGGTTCATCAGGCCATGCAAAAGTGTTGGTCGATATTTTTGAAAAGGCAGGTGGTTTTGAAATTCTTGGGTTTATAGATAGTTATAGAGCCAAAGGTGAAAAAACCCTTGGTTATGAAGTGCTGGGAAGCGAGGATGATATTTCCTTTATTCTTGCTGAAAACTCAGGGTGTAAAGTATTCATTGCTATTGGCGATAATTGGACAAGAAAATTGATCTACGATAGATTGAAATCATCGATTCCCAGTGTTGAGTTTGTTACGGCAATCCACCCATCGGCTCAAATTGGCAAGGATGTGAATATTGGAAATGGAGTTGCTATCATGGCAGGAGCCGTCATTAATAG
>JBJTQS010000273.1:0-5836 GCA_046075765.1 Bacteroidota bacterium | reverse complement strand
CGAAACAAACATTGGTAGCAGTGGTGCTGTTTTCATCATAGAACAAGTAAACCGTTTGTGGTCCGGTTACGGTCCAGTTTACAGTTACCGTACTGGTGCCTTGTCCACTCACAATCGTTCCGCCCACTGCAGTCCAGGTGTATGTTGAACCGGGTGTATTTAGGGCGTTGTAAACAACACCTTGTGCCTGGTTGGCGCAAAGCGTTATAGGTCCTGCAGGTGCAGCAGGCGTAAGAATCACATTGATGTTAACATCCAAGGTAATGGGCTCGGGAGATTCACAACCGCTGGTGGTGATTTCAATAACCGATACGGTTCCAATGCCCGATATGGAAGCCCAATTCACCAATATCGAATCGGATCCTTGTCCACTCACCAATGTGCCACCGTTAATACTCCAGGTGTAGGTGGAGTTGGGGTTTGCATTTGGTATCCAATACAGCACTCCGTTCACTCCAGGGCACACAGATATGTTTCCGAGAATGGAGTTAGCCGTCGCTCCGGGGTTTACAATCACCGATACCGTATCAGTAGATGAGCATCCATTTGCACTTGTTCCCGTAACAACATAGGAGGTATTGGTGCTTGGTGTTACGGAAAGCGGGTTCGTGCTTCCGATAACAGAACCACCGAGAACGTTCCAAATGTAATTGGCCCCACCTGATCCGGTCAACACAAGAGTGTCTCCACTGCAGATAGTGTCGTTGGAAGCGGTAGCAAGAATGATCGGGATTTGGTAAACCGTAACTTTCACCGTGTCGGTATTGCTGCATCCGAAACCATTGGTGCCAGTAACCACGTAGTTGGTAGTAACGTTCGGATGAACGTTCAATGAGTCGTTGGTGCTGATGATGAAACCAGGATTACTCTGCCAAGTCCATGCATAAGTGGTTGCTCCCGTTGCAACCAATTGGGCCGTATCTCCTGCACAGATGGATGTAGGCGCAGCATTGGCCAAGATGATTGGCTGAGGATTGATGGTGATGGTTGCCGAATCAGAGGTGGTGCAACCATTCAGCGTAGTAGTCACCACATAGGTTTGAGATGTAGGCGTAGCTCCGTTGTTTGATACGATTAGCGTAGGATTCGAAGTATTGGTGTTGCTGAGGTTGGTGGCAGGCGACCAGCTATAGGTGTATCCAGTGGTGCTGGATGTGCCGATTACCAATGTATCACCACCGCACAATACCACATCAGGTCCGGCTTGTGAAATCGGATTGGGTCTCACCTGCACCACCACGGTATCGGCATCGATACAACCGAATGCATTCACGTTAACGATGTAAGAGTTGTTGACAGGTGTTGTTCCGGTGTTGGTGCCGGTCACATTGGTTACCGCGCTGCTTGCGTTCGACAATCCTGTGGATGGTGTCCAGCTGTAAGTATAGCCGGTTGTTCCTGCCGTACCGATGGAGATGGATTGACCAGAGCAAATGAACACATCAGGACCAGCGTTAGCAGTTGGCTGCGGACCAGAACTGATAGTAACGGAATCCACGGAAGTGCAACCATTGAGGGTAACCGTAACCAGATAAGTGACAGAAACGGGAGTGGTACCGCTGTTGGTAAGCGTTACGGTAGGATTCGAGATGGACGTGTTGTTCAATCCGGATGCGGGCGACCAAACGTAAGTGTATCCTGAAGTGGACGCTGTACCGATTTGTACGGTAGAACCTGAACACAACAACTGGTTTGGACCAGCATCGGCAATGGGAGCAGGGCGAACTTCAACGGCAACAGTATCGGCATCAATACAACCGAAGGCGTTCACGTTAACAATGTAGTTGTTGGTGATAGGAGCCGTGCCGTTGTTGGTCAATGTAACGTTGGTAACAGCAGTGCTTGAAGAAGAGAGTCCGCTCGCGGGCGACCAAGAATAAGTAAATCCAGTAGTGCCTGCAGTTCCAATGCTGGCGGATTGGCCAGAACAGAAACTGACATCGGGTCCTGCATTCGCTGTTGGTTGCGGTGCGGAAGTAACAACCACCGTATCGGTTGATGTGCATCCGTTAAGCGTTGTAGTTACCACATAGGTGGCAGTAGTGGCAGTTGTGCCGTTGTTGGTTAGTGTAACAGTTGGATTGGAAACAGTACTGTTGCTCAAGCCTGTTGCAGGCGACCATGAGTAGGTGTATCCTGTAGTAGATGTTGTTCCTATTTGAACAGTTGAACCGGAGCACAACAATTGATTGGCACCTGCATTCGAAACAGGGCTCGGACGAACCTGCACAACTACGGTATCCACATCGGTACAACCGAAAGCGTTTACGTTAACGATGTAAGTGTTGTTGACAGGAGTTGTTCCGCTGTTGGTGCCCGTGGCATTGGTAACGGCGGTGTTAGCACTCGACAAACCGGTTGCGGGCGTCCAGGTGTAAGTATATCCTGTTGTTCCTGCTGTTCCGATGGAAACCGATTGTCCTGAGCAAATCGATACATCGGGTCCCGCATCAGCGGTTGGTTGTGGTGCGGCAGTAACAACCATTGTATCGGTTGAAGTACAACCATTGAGCGTGGTTGTTACAATGTATGTTGCGGTAGATGTTGTAGTGCCACTGTTGGTTAAGGTAACGGTTGGGTTTGAAATCGTAGTGTTGTTCAATCCTGTTGCAGGCGACCAAGAATACGTGTAGCCGCCGGTTGAATTTGTACCGATTTGTACGGTAGAGCCCGAGCAAAGCAACTGATTGGGACCTGCATTGGCAGCAGGATTGGGTCGGATCGTAACTTGAACGGTGTCGGTGGTGGTACAAGTTCCGAGGGTGGTGGTAACCACATAGGTTTGGGTTACGGGCGAAGTGGTGCTGTTGGTAAGTGTAACAGTAGGATTACTGCTCGTAGAGCTACTCAATCCTGTTGCAGGCGACCATGAGTAGGTGTATCCTGTAGTTGCACTTGTACCTAATGTGCCGCTTGCTCCACTGCAGAAATTCAAATCAAGTCCTGCATTTGAAACGGGCGCATCGTTGATCGTCACGTTAACAGTGTCAAGTCGTTGGCAACCAAAACTGTTTTGTCCGAGCAAAATGTATTGCAATGTAGAGGGAGCGGTTAATCCAACAGCCGAAACAGTAGGCGATGCGATATTGGCATTGTTTAGGTTTGTTGATGGAGTCCAATTGTAAGTCTGACCGGCAATAGCGGCTGTTCCGATGTTCACCGTTCCGTTTTCACACACTTGCTTATCGGGACCGGCATTCACCGTGGGCAACGGATTCACGGTCACTTGTACGGTATCTGTATCGGAACATCCGCTTTCAGTAACAGTAAGCACGTAGTTAATGGTAACCGGTGTAGTTCCGGTGTTGGTGAGGGTCACGGTAGGATTCGAACTAGAAGCACTGCTGAGGCCATTGGTGGGTGTCCATAGATAACTGCTGTAACCTGGGTTGGCAGGGCCTCCAATGCTTGCAGAGCTGCCGGTACAGAACGAAACGTTTGGTCCAGCTACCGCTGTTGGCAATGGGATTACTTCAACGATTTTATTGAGGGTATCGGAATGGCATCCGTATTGGTTTACCGTACTCACCGAAATGATCGCTTGTCCTGTATTGGGGAAGGTGGCGTTAGCGGTGGTACCAGTAGGTGTTCCGTTCAAACTTGCATTTGTGCTGCTCCAACTGAATGTGTTACCCAATGAATTGGGAACGGTGAATGGGAATACGGTCCCTGGCGAATAACAAATACTATCGGGCCCGGTCATAGATGCGGGGGCGGGTGTGTTAAGCACCGTAATGGAGTACACCACGTTAGTGATTTTTGCCGGACATCCGTTGTCAGTAACTGATACACTGAATTGATATGGTGTGCTACGACCCTGGTCGCAGGACGGTGTCCAACAGAAGTTGCCCGTTACAGAACCCAGTCCAACATTGTCGGTCCAAGTGGCGGGCGGATTGGTAATGGCAGGATTGAAGATGTCTCCTGTATGTGTCAGGAACAAACTGTCGCCATTGGAATCGCTGAAGGTGGAAGAGAAGCAAAGGGTTTGCCCTTCTTTGATGATGAAGTTGGTTTGGCTACCGCTGGTGAGGAATGGCGCAGGGTTGATAGGACAAGCGATGACAATGATTTGGAGGTCGCGGCGGGAGATACCGATTAAGACGCCGTTACGGTATTCGCGGATTTCAACGGCCAATACATAAAACCCGATGTTGGGAGCGTAGTACGATGCCAAGCCTGTTAATGTATCGATGGAAGTGTAACCGCCAGCTCCAAATGGACTGGCTTGGCTGTAACCTGGCGCATAGTTCACATTCGGTATGGGCCATGTATAGTTGGCGGGAGGATTCGGGTTGGGTTGGTTGTTAGATGAAATTCCTTGGTAGGGAGTAACGAAATTGTAAACCAACAGATCGCCATCGGGGTCATAAGCTTGGTTCAGGATGGAAACGGTATCGGATGCGCACAAGAAAGGAACAGGTGCTACAGCGAAGGTGGGAGAACTGTTAACGGTAGAGGGGGGTGGAGCAAAAGCGTAATAAGCTTGACCTGTATTACCTGGGTTAGCTAGGTTGGCGATGTTAGCATTTCGACAGCATCGGTCGGCGATGAAATAATAGCCAGTGCTGTTGGATGCCAATGAAACAATGCCTTGGTAAACGCCCTCCTCCACACATACGCTAGGGGTGAATGTGCAAGTGTCGTTACCATTAGGGGGGGTAATGGGGGTAATGGACAACAACGGTATCGTAGATGTGGTGATCAATTGTTTATTGCCCGTGGGTGCGGCTGGGTTGTCGCGGTAAACACCCAAGTTCATTGATGTGGGCAGGTTGGATGAGCCCGGCTCGCAGTACCTGTAGATGGTGATGGTGATACGGTACTGGTAAAGTCCGTTGGCGTTTACTCCCAGGTATTCGTAACCCAGGTTTCCACCCATTAGGTGGGAAGAGAAAGCATTTTGAAATGCAGCAACGATGAGCAGGCCGGTAAGCAACAGACCGAAACGTAAGGAATTTTTCATGGAGGGTTGGATGATTATTGCACAGGAAGGTTTAAGCGGCAATAGGCTTCAAAGCTAACAATAATTGGTTACCTGATATGTATCATTTCAAAGGTTGACAGGCATCATGTATGAACCGGTGTTTTGGCGCTTTTTTCGTGTTCTGAAAACAAAATCAAAAACTCGAAGGCCATGCATAAGACGTTCATCACTTGTATTATGGTTGCAATTACTACAACCGGTATGGCTACTCCTGCCGAAAGCACAGGTTTGCCAGGTGACCATTTTAGTTTGGAGGCGGCTTTAGCGATGTTCAAGGTTTCGGCCAATCCATCTGAATTCGAAAAACGCATCAACGACTCCAAGAACGGGGTTAACAACCTGGATTTGAATGGGGATGGCCGCGTGGATTTTTTGAAGATAAAGACGGGTGGGGATGGAGATGACCGCATGGTGGTGATATCCGCCGTCCTGGGTAAGGACGAGTCTCAGGATGTAGCGGTTATCGAAGTATCCCGCCAAGGCAAGGAGCGTGCATTTTTACAGATTGTTGGGGATGAAGATTTGTATGGCAATGTGCGCATAGTTGAGCCCTTTGAGGAGGGCGAAGAGGATGATATTGACAGAGGGCCGGCCGCAAATGCTAACGGATCAATTGTAGACGTATGGGTGAACGTTTGGTTTTGGCCTTGTGTGACCTGGTTTTATGGTCCCGGTTACATCGTGTATGTTTCGCCTTGGTATTGGGATTTTTATCCAGAATGGTGGATGCCTTGGCCACCGTATTCGTATGTGATATTCTACGGGTATTGCGAGCCTTACCATCATCATTATCACCATGTGCAAATGCATCGCACATCACATATTCACCAAACGGTTTATATGCCACGG
>JBJTQS010000272.1:0-4431 GCA_046075765.1 Bacteroidota bacterium | reverse complement strand
ATGGCGGCGGGAGGCGGTTGCAGGAGGCGGGAGGCGGCGGCGGCAGGAGGCGGTTGCGGGAGGCGGTTGCGGGAGGCGGCGCTTGTAACTTGTAACTTTTTACTTAAAAGCGGCGGGATTCAGATAGCTATCGGACAGTGGTGGGAGGAGGTTGCAATGAGGGCCTTTTTTATTGAAAATGCCTACAATTGAAAATCGAAAATCCATTTAGCCTTTCTGTTTCAAAGGACTAGGGTTATTCCACTTAAATTAACTATCTTTGATTATATGGATAAATCCTTGAAAATAATTTCATTGCACGAAAAATCCAGCGACAGGGCTTTTTGGATGAGCAAAACGCCTCAAGAACGTATCGACGCGATTGAATTTTTACGACAACAATACCAAAGCGTTAACAATAATGCTAGCACCCGACTTCAAAGAGTTTATACAATTATTGAATCAACACAACGCTGAGTATCTGGTTGTGGGTGGTTATGCTGTCGGCTACCATGGATACCCGCGTTACATAGGTGACTAAGATATTTGGTTGAATCCTACCGAATCCAATGCAATGAAAATCCTCAAAGCAATTGATGACTTTGGATTTGCATCCATAGGACTTACAAAAACCGATTTGACTAAGGAGGGAAATATCATTCAAATAGGTTATCCCCCATTGCGTATTGATTTGCTTACACAAATAGATGGAGTTAGTTTTGATGCATGCAATGAAAATAAAACGATTGCAATCATAGATGAATTGGCAATTCCTTTTATTTCCTATGGAGACCTGCTTAAAAACAAAAAAGCATCAGGAAGGTACAGAGATTTGGATGACCTTGAAAACCTATCAAACGGTTAAGTCTCATCAATTGCTTTTCGACTTATAGGGGTATTCGTTATCCTTTTACTTTCTACAATCGTATAGGCATTATTGAAGAGGCGATTACTATTGCTACCTTTACCCCATGTCCGATAATATTCGTTTCGTTGCCAAGACCATCACTGGCTTGGAGGAGGTTTTGGCAAAAGAGCTGCAAAGGTTAGGCGCACGGGATGTGGAGCAGCTGTACAGGGCGGTTGCATTCACCGGCGACAAAGGCTTCTTGTACAAAGCGAACTTCTGCCTGCATACCGCCTTGCGCATCCTGGTTCCAATCAAATCCTTCGAGGTGAGCAATGAGGATAGCCTCTATAACGCCATCAAGAGCATGCCATGGGAAGAGTATCTGGACGCGACCGACTCCCTTGCTATTGACACGGTGTTAAGCACCCGGCTATTCAACCATTCCCAATTCATATCCCAAAAAGCGAAAGATGCCATCGTGGATCGCTTCCGCGAGAAGTTTCAAGTGCGACCCAATGTGGATTTGAAAAATCCTACGCTGCGCATCAACCTGCACATCAACGAAAATATCTGCAATGTTTCATTCGACAGCTCAGGCGAAAGCCTGCACAAGCGAGGATATCGCGAACAAACCAACCTCGCTCCCATGAACGAAGTGCTGGCAGCAGGCTTGGTGAAATTGTCGGGCTGGCAAAAACACCAACCACTTATCGATCCGATGTGTGGTTCGGGAACCATACTCATTGAAGCCGCTTTGATTGCAGCCAACATCCCACCTGGATATTTCCGCGAACATTTCGGATTCATGAACTGGAAAAAGTTCATGCCGTTTGATGAAGAACTTTGGAAAACCATCACCGAAGGCGTCATCAGCCGAATCGATTCAGCCGACATCGAAATCATAGGCGGCGAGTTATCACACAATGTAGCGCGCAAAGCCAAAGAAAATGTGAAACTCGCACGCGTTGAAGACATGGTCACCATCCGCGAAAGCGATATGCGCGATTTCGATCCTCCCTCGAGGAAAGGCGTGGTGATTGTGAATCCTCCTTACGGGGAGCGAATGGATAAAGACGACTTGACTGAATTGTACAAATCGATCGGCGACACATTCAAGCAGAAATTTTCAGGCTACGACTGCTGGCTGATCACTTCTAACAAAGAAGCATTAAAAAGCCTTGGACTTCGCACATCCCGACGCATCCCTGTTTTCAACGGTCCGCTGGAATGTCGCTTTGTGAAGTACGAGATGTATATGGGCAGCCGGAAAAACCCAAGCGAGTAATCATTCCTTTACTGCAAAAAAAATCCGGTGTCGAATGAACGGCACCGGATAGATTGGTTTATTGTTAAAGTATTAGCTTCCGCAAGAGATACATCCTTCAGGATTGTCCAAACTGCAAGACACCTGAGCGGCGATTTCCTCAGCAGATAATTGTGCAACTCCTTGTGGTGCGGCACTTGCAGCTCCAGCCTTCTGAAGATATGCAGCATCCACTGTGAATTTGATAGCATCTACTGCGGCTTTGGTACGCAAGTAATACATACCTGTCTTGAGACCCTTTTTCCATGCATAGAAATGCATAGAGCTGAGCTTAGAGAAGTTCGCGTTCTGCATGAAGATATTCAACGACTGGCTTTGGCAGATGTAAGCACCACGGTCGGCAGCCATATCGATAACTGCACGCTGCTTGATTTCCCAAACAGTTTTGTAAAGTTCCTTGATGTCTTGTGGCACTTCAGGAATATCTTGTACAGATCCGTTGCTGGCGATCAACTTGTTCTTAAGGTCGGTGTTCCATAGGCCAAGACGAACGAGGTCGAGCAAGAGGTGTTTGTTCACCACTACGAATTCACCAGACAACACACGACGCGTGTAGATGTTGGATGTGTAAGGTTCGAAACACTCGTTGTTGCCGAGGATTTGCGATGTGGATGCCGTTGGCATAGGAGCCACCAACAATGAGTTACGAACGCCATGCTTCATCACTTCTTCGCGCAATACATCCCACTCCCAACGAGGTGATGGTGTTACTCCCCACATGTCGAATTGGAAAACACCTTTCGATACTGGTGAGCCAGGATAGGTTTCGTAAGGACCCTCCATGATGGACAGATCTTTCGAAGCCGTCATAGAAGCGTAGTAAATGGTTTCGAAAATCTCGCTGTTCAATTTGCGCGCCTCTTCTGATTCGAATGGCATACGCAATAAGATGAACGCATCGGCCAAACCTTGCACACCGATACCGATTGGGCGGTGACGCATGTTGCTGCGCTGCGCTTCGGGTACGGGATAGTAGTTTACATCGATGATCTTATTCAAGTTGCGAGTAATCACATAAGTGATATCGAACAAACGCTGGTGGTCGAATTTTCCGTCGATCACAAAGCGTGGCAAAGAGATAGACGCCAAGTTGCACACGGCTACTTCATCCTTGTCGGTATATTCAACGATCTCTGTGCAGAGGTTGGCGCTCTTGATGGTTCCCAGGTTCTGCTGGTTCGACTTGCCATTGCATGCATCTTTGTAGAGCATGTAAGGTGTACCCGTTTCAATTTGTGATTCGAGGATGGTGGTCCAAAGTTCGCGAGCCTTCACCACCTTGCGAGCTTTGCCTTCGCGTTCGTAACGCTCGTACAACGCTTCAAATTCAGCACTGTGACAGTCGGCAAGACCGGGTGCTTCGTTAGGACAGAACAACGACCATTCGCCTTCCTCCTCTACACGCTTCATGAACAAATCGCAAATCCAAAGTGCGAAGAACAAATCACGAGCACGCAATTCTTCTTTACCATGGTTTTTCTTGAGTTCGAGGAAGTCGAATATATCGGCATGCCATGGCTCGAGATAGATGGCGAAAGAGCCTTTGCGCTTTCCACCACCTTGATCAACATAGCGAGCCGTGTCGTTGAACACGCGCAACATTGGAACAATACCGTTGCTGGTTCCGTTGGTTCCACGGATATAGGAGCCGGTTGCCCGGATGTTGTGAATGCTTAGACCGATACCACCGGCACTCTGTGAAATCTGTGCTGTTTGCTTGAGTGTATCGTAAATGCCTTCGATACTATCTCCTTTCATTGTGAGCAGGAAGCAGGAAGAAAGTTGTGGCTTGGGTGTTCCAGCGTTGAAGAGTGTAGGTGTGGCATGTGTAAACCAACGCTCGCTCATCAATGTGTAAGTTTCAATAGCAGCTTCTACATCCTCTTTGTGGATGCCGATAGCCACACGCATAAGCATGTGTTGCGGACGCTCCACCACTTTGCCATTCAACTTGAGCAAATATGATTTTTCGAGAGTCTTGAAACCGAAAAAGTCATAACCGAAATCACGATCGTAAATGATAGTGGAGTCGAGCAACTCTGCGTTGTCGCATATCACCTTGAACACATCATCAGCGATGAGAGATGCTGGAAGTCCGGTGCGTGGATCTACATAATCGTGCAGATCGCGCATGGTCTCCGAAAATGATTTCTTCGTGTTTTTATGCAGGTTCGAGATGGCGATACGCGAAGCGAGCAACGCATAGTCGGGATGCTTGGTGGTAAGCGAAGCAGCTACCTCGGCAGCAAGATTGTCGAGTTCGCTTGTGGTTACTCCA
>JBJTQS010000271.1:0-10887 GCA_046075765.1 Bacteroidota bacterium | reverse complement strand
CTGCACTTAAACTTGCGGAAATCATCCAAGACGCCGACCTACCTCCTGGTGTGGTGAATATCGTTACAGGAGCAGGCGCAACTGGAGCAGCCATTGTCAATCATCCCGGAATCGACAAGATAGCTTTCACAGGCTCCACTGAAGTAGGGAAAATCATCCAAAAAGCATTGGCACCCACCGATAAGAAATTCACTCTGGAGCTTGGAGGGAAAGCCGCGAACATCATTTTCGAAGACGCCGCAATCGATCAAGCAGTGGAAGGTATTGTGAACGGTATCTTCTTCAACCAAGGGCATGTGTGTTGCGCGGGTTCCCGATTATTTGTTCAAGAAGGCATCGCCAACGAAGTCATCAAAAAATTAGAACACCGACTCGAGACTTTGATCATCGGCGATCCTTTGGATAAGAATACCGATATCGGTGCCATCAACTCCAAGGAACAACTCAACAAGATTGACACATTGGTGAAAGCGGGTGTGAAAGAAGGCGGCAAACTATTTCAATCGAGCTGCAAGTTGCCTGGCAAAGGATTCTGGTTCCGTCCCACGCTGTTCACCGGTGTAAGTCAAGCCAGCCGCATTGTGCAAGAGGAAATCTTCGGCCCTGTACTCGCCATTCAAACTTTCAGAACGGCTGAAGAGGTCATCGAGAAAACGAATAATACACCTTATGGATTATCGGGCGGCGTGTGGTCCGACAAAGGGTCGAAAGTTTTCAAAGTCTCTTCTAAAATCCGTGCAGGTGTTATTTGGGCGAACACCTACAATAAATTCGATCCTACCTCGCCTTTCGGCGGATACAAGGAAAGTGGCATGGGCCGCGAAGGCGGTTTGCATGGACTCTATCCTTATGTGAAACTTTAATCCATCCGCGTAAGCGTAACAAATAGTAATATGGCAACCACCAGCAAGCGCATTCCCATTCAAAAAACATATAAGCTTTATATCGGCGGCAAGTTCCCCAGAACCGAATCCGGTCGCTATTTTAAATTGTTAAACGCGCAAGGCGATGTGATCGCGAATGTTTGTCGTGGTTCCAAAAAAGACATCCGTGATGCTGTGGTAGCAGCACGCAAAGGATTTGGCGAATGGAGTAAGAAAACCGCTTACAATCGCGGACAAATCCTGTATCGCATCGCAGAATCGCTGGAGGGCAGAAAAGCACAGTTTATAGAGACATTATGTTTGCAAGGCATGAAGCCTATCGCAGCCATGGATGAAGTGTTGGCATCCATCGACCGCATCGTGTACTATGCTGGATGGTGCGACAAATACCAACAGATCTTCAGCGCAGTGAATCCTGTGGAATCATCACATTTCAATTTCACTTTTCCAGAGCCTACAGGAGTGGTAACCATCATCGCTCCATCGGAATACGGTCTATTGGGTTTGGTGTCTACCATCATGCCGGCCATTGCAAGCGGCAACACGGTTGTAGCGTTGGCCTCCGATAGATTTCCGCTAACGGCCATCGAGCTAGCCGAAGTCATTCACGCATCGGATGTAACAGGTGGCACTATAAATATCCTAACGGGTTACCGAAAAGAACTTTTGCAAGGGTTAAGCAACCACATGGATGTGAATGCTACTATTTATTGCGGAAACGATAAAGAAGAACTTTTTCCCATTCGCTCAAATGCCTCATTAAACGTAAAGCGTGTCATCCACCACGACTTCAAAAACTGGTCGGCCGAAACTTGTCAATCTCCTTACATGATTTTGGATATGTTGGAGATGAAGACGACGTGGCACCCAATTGGCAATTGACGATTGACGATTGACGATTGACGATTGACGATTTTTTAATTGTCAATTGTAATTTGTAAATCGTAAATAAAAAAAGGCTTTTCGAAAGAAAAGCCTTTTTTACATCTTTTATTTCTTCTTCTCAAATTCGCCGGCCTCGACGATGAAGATGCTCTCGGGTTTGATCCAGCGTTTGAGGGCGTCGTTTACCTGTTTCACATCGAGTTTGGTGACACGGTACTCGAGGTCACGATCCCAGAAAATATCCCTTTCGAGGAAAAGGTAGTTGTTCAACCTTCCTACCAGTTCGCGGTCTTGTGAACGGCTTACTTTGCGGCTTTGCAGATATCCGCTAGAAGCGTCTTTCAACTCCTGCTCGGTGATACCTTCAGACACGATGCGAGTGAGCTCTTCGCGTAAACAGGAAACCAGTTTCGTGGAATTCTCAGGATTATAAATCGCATAAGAAACGAACATGCCTGTGTTGTCGAGTGAACCGGGTTGGAATTGAGAACCTACACCATAGCTGATGCCTTCTTTCTGACGGATACGCACAGCCAAACGGGAGTTCAAAAATCCTCCACCCAAGATGTAGTTTCCGATCACCATGGCAGCCATATCATCATTGTCGTCTTTGAATTGCAAGTTCAAACCAGCCATCATCATGGCATTTGATTTATCAGGCGTATTGATTTTCTTGCCACCAGGTGCATTGGCATTGTAAGTATCCTTAGCTCGCTCATAAGTTACAGATGACTTCCAGTCGCCCAACATCTGTTTTAAAACGGCTAAGGTTGCTGCTTCATCAAAATCACCTACCACTGCCACAGTTGCGTTGGAGCTGTTGTACATGTCTTTGTAAAAGCTTTTCACCTGCTCCAATGTAACGGCTTTGTAAGCGGCTGTTTGCTCATCAAAATCCATTGCATAGCGAAAATCTGTTTTAGCATAGGGGTTCATGATCCTCGAAAACTCCAGTCCAGCGATACTTTGTGGCTCGCTGCGTTGCTTTTCTATGTCTGCCAAATTCTCATCAATCAGCTTTCCAAGCTCTGATTGCGGGAACGATGGCGTACGCAAAATCTCCTGCACTAGTTTGAGCGTATTTTCAAGATGCTCGGAGGTGGTAGAAATACCGATGCTGATGGTTTGTCCGGAACCGAAAATGCTTACGCTGGATTTCATCTTGTCGAAAGAATCGTTCAGCTGCTCGAATGTCATTCGGGATGTTCCGCGTCGCAACATGGAGGCAGTGATATCGGATACGGCTGCCTTGCCTTGCAATGCGGTCGGATTACCAATGCGTAGTGTCATCGATACATTAACGGTAGCTCCACGGGTGTCCTTTCTCAAGAAAGCATACTTGGCACCTCCGGAGATTTCTCCTTTCTTGGTGCGGGTGGCAATGTTGTCAGGTGAAGGATCAAAATCCTCCGCCTGCTTCAATGCTTGTTTACCCTTGTAATCTTTAAGTAGTACAGTTGGATCAGGAGCAGCCGTGATTACTGCTCTATCGGGTGCGGCATCAGGAATGAATTTGCCAGTAGTACGGTTAGCAGGCTTCAGGTATGCTGCAGCAACGCGGTTCACATCAGCGGCAGTTACTTTCTCAATCATATCGCGCTGATGGAAGAAGAGTCTCCAATCACCTTTAGCTATGTACTCCGACAAAGTCAAGCCAACCCGTTCGCTGTTGTTATAGGTTTGTTCAAAGAACTTGAGTGCTTTGTTTTTAGCCCGGTCCACCTCAGCAGTGGTAATTGGATTTTTTGAAAGGTTATCGATTACCGACTTCATGGTATCCATAACCTGTTCCATGGATTTTTCCTTGAGTACATCGGCTGTGAAATAGGCATAGCCGGGATCCTTCAGTTCAAAAGCGAATCCGCCAACGCTTGTTGCCATCTTGGTTTCAACCAAGGCTTTGTACAAACGGCCAGATGGCTCATTGGTGAGGATATCAGCAAGTAGATCTACGGCAGGGAAATCAGGATGTGCACCTGCTGGCACATGATATCCCATAGAGGCAACTTGTACATCGCCAACGCGACGAAGCACCACATGGCGTTCACCGTCTTGAGTGGGCTCAACCGTATAGGTTGGTTGAAGTAAGCGTGTGGGTTTGGGTATTACTCCGAAGTATTCGTTGATCATTTGGATGGTCTTCGCCTCATCGATTTTACCGGCAACCAACAGTACCGCGTTGTCGGGTTGGTAATATTTCTTGTAGAAGGCCTGCAAATTCTCGATAGGAACGCGCTCGATGTCTTCGCGAGAACCGATGGTTGATTTTCCATAGTTGTGCCACAAGTATGCGGTCGACATAACACGCTCCATCAACACGCCGCTTGGATCGTTCTCACCGGATTCGAACTCGTTGCGCACCACTGAGAATTCACTTTCCAAATCCTTTTTGGCAATAAAGGAGTTGATCATACGGTCGCTTTCCATGTCCAATGCCCAGCGAAGGTTTTCCTCGGTGGCTGAAAATGTTTCGAAATAGTTGGTTCTATCATACCAAGTGGTTCCGTTGGGACGGGCACCATGCTTGGTTAGTTCCTGGGGGATATTGGGATGGCGTGGGGTTCCCTTGAAGACCAAGTGCTCCAACAGATGCGCCATACCGCTTTCGCCATAACCTTCATGGCGAGAACCTACCAGGTAGGTTACATTGACTGTGATGGTTGACTTGGATGGGTCGGGAAACAACAGCACCTTCATGCCGTTGGCCAGATTGTATTCGGTAATACCTTCCACTGTAACCCCTTTTACGGGTGCTGGAGGAGCTGTTGGCTTCTTTTGAGCATGCACTGCAGTAGCCGTTGCTAGAAAGAGCAGGAACGCAATCCTGATGATGTTCTTCATTTTTTTAGGGTTGAGGATTAAAATTAATTGGAATTGATTGACGGTATAGATTCAGTTTAGATACAGAGTCATTGATTTGTAATTTGCCAAATGGATTTGGGGGTTTTTGCAAACAAAGTGGCTTCAAGGCGAAATTAGGAAACGGATTTGAAACTACCGCTATGGGTATTCGACACATTACGGAAAATGAATCAGGTACCTAATCCACTATCGAACAACGTGAAAATCAAAAGTCCAGGATACTTATTACTTTGTATCAGCCAAATTTTATTAGGCTCATGATCAGACTTTTCTAAAATTATTTTTGTTTTGATGTTGGATTTTTGAAAATCGCTGTAACTTTGCGGCAGCATCACGAACCCTTAAATGGGTGCCAACCGAGTAGAACACCACGGTGGCCGAACGATGCGGGCAGGATTTGCCAAAAATGTTCCACCACGACATTTCCTGTTCGCTTTATTCCGTGATGCAGCTAAAAAAACTGCAACATGGAAAAAAATCTAAAAAACAATTCAAAAGGGTTTCTCAGGAAACTAGGCGTGTTCGGCTTCGATGAAGTCGAACCAATCATCTTGGCCGCATTGGTATCGGAAGACCCGATACTGCTCATCGGAGAGGCGGGTACAGGAAAAACATTTCTGCTCAACAGCATATCGGAAGCCATGCGCCTGGAGCATCGGCACTACAATGCGAGTTTGATTTCATTCGACGACCTGATCGGATTCCCTGCTCCATCTGCTGACGGAAACAGTATTCGCTTTCTGCAATCACCGGCCACCGTGTGGGGTGCTGAATCTGTTTTGGTGGATGAGCTCAGTAGATGCAAACCGGAAAACCAGAATAAGTTCTTCTCGATTGTACACGAAAGAAAAATTCAAGGCATTCCGCTCGAAAACCTCTCTTATCGATGGGCAGCCATGAACCCGTTCCACATCGATGGAGGCGATGACCATTATGAAGGTAGTCAGGCATTGGATCAAGCACTCGCCGACCGCTTTGCTTTCATCATAGAAGTGCCCGATTGGCCAAATTTGAAAAAGGATGAGCAGTTGGGCGTAATCGATCCAGCAGGCGAGAATGCCATATCAAATGACGATGGAGGGCTTTACCAGTTTGTTTCAAAACTGAAACCGGTATTCAACAAAGCCATTCAAAATCCCGATAAGCTAGCCGTTGACTATGTGCGATTAGCCACCACATTCATGCACGAAGCGGGTATGCGCTTCTCTCCCCGTAGGGCTCGACTGCTCGCACGCAATATAACTGCAGCGCGTTGTGTTGTTACCGAACTTAATGGCGAGCCGAACGATAAACAATTGCTTAAGTTATTCAAGCTTGTGCTGAACTGGAGTGTGCCTCATAGGGCCTATCGCGAAAATGTAGCACAACACCAAATCGATACGGTACACGCTGAAGCATCGCGACTCGTTTTAGCAGGAGATGAAAGTCAATCGTGGACGGCTGAGTTTATAAAATCTGAATCCATGGCTACTTGCATCGATATGCTATTTGATCCCAATATCGACCGCGATGTAAAAAGCGTTGCCGTGATCCAAAAACTGATGTCGAATGACCATGAAAAAAGGGCGATATTCTGTTTTTCTGCTTATCCAGCAGTAAGCTCTCGTTCATTGCTAACAGAAGATGCGTTGTGCGACATGTTGAATGTCACTTCGGAAATCTTGGAAGTAAATGGCGAATTGAAATGGAAGGAACTTGTAAATCAAGAAATCACAAGCGATAAGCATCCTATATGGGCTGAATGCCAAAAACTGATCAATTCGTTTCCGAGCAAAAATAAGTTGAGGAAACAACGCGCTAAGCAAATAATCCTGTACCTACTATTGAAATTCGAGACTGTAAGCGACCCGGAAACTGTTGAACAGGAACTGAACCAATGCTTTGAACGGGTTACGCAATATCTGAAAAAAACTAATTCATGATAAACGAATGGGACCCAGATCGATTGTGAAAACAGAAAAGGTTCATGAATCCATCTTTAAAGATGCGAAGCAGTCATCGAATAATGAAACGGTTTCATTACAACCTCCGAAAAAGGTATTGGACTTTGAGAAATGGATGACGAAATTGATGCGTGACTGCGGGTATAAGGAATGGGATGAAGCCGTTGCAGATTTGAATTTGCCCGGGAAAACCATGTTATTATTTCCTTCATTGCAACATACAGAAACACCAGCCGATAAAAAAACAATGCTACGGACAGCAATAATTTTAAGCAAGTCGAACAGCCATCGCTATTGGCCGCATAGTCCGATGATTTTTACCCAAAACCGCTTGAACCGTAGCGTGAGAATGATTGAAGTAAACACCAATGATTACTATGGAATGGACGAAGAATAAAATCACACAGGTAATGCTAGACCTAGCAGATGAGAACCCATTTGCTTCCCGGGCATTGTTCAGAATATCCGAGGTGCGTTTGACAGAAGAGGTTTGCACACTGGCGGTTAGCCTGAAAAGCAACCCGACATTATATATAAATCAAGCATTTGTTAACAAGCACTGCCATACCGAAGATGACTTGAAAGCGGTGTTACTGCATGAATTTCTGCATGTTGTTTTGGAACACACTAACAAATTCCAATGTATGAACTACATGCTGAATATTGCATTGGATTCCATTATCAATAGCATTATTCATCGTGTGCATGGACCGCGATTTTCTGATTTTTTCAAGAGATTCTATATACCTAGTGACCTTCAGCAATTATTGCGACCATTCGACCTTAATGAATCCTCAAGATGTTTTAATCATAGAACGATGATGGTTCACAAAAGAATTTATAGTGGGGAAATATCCGCAGAAGACGTTTACGAGCTATCCAGAACTCTTCTTATATCAAGAATGGATTTAAGCAAAATTGTTTTAATCGGCGACCATAGCGGAAAATTCAATGACATATCAGTGGAAAACCGCATGATGTTAGGAGATCTTTTCAAAAACATCAAAGCAAGTGATTTTTTCGGAAAAGTGAAATTCTCCGGCGAAAAGCATGAGCTTAACATCGTCGGTAAAAAAATGGAAAAAGCAAAGCTCATTAAGTGGCAAAAAGCTACTATACCCTTGCTGAAAAAATGTTTCCAAAGCGACCCTATGGCCAAAAAGGATAAAAGCGCACCTGCTGTTTTGCCATTTCTTTCCAATCAAGATCGCCGAGCGTTCGCGTTGGTATATTCCACTAACCTTCTGCCTTTATCACGCATGGAAATGCCCAATTCTTTGCCAGGCGAACTCATAAATATTTATATCGATGTGAGCGCCTCAATGGATCAAACGTTACCCGAATTGATGCCATTGATCTTGAAATTTCGACAATACATTCGCCTTCCCATTTGGACATTTTCGAATATCGTTGAACCCGCCAAATTCATTAAGGGAAGTTTAAAATGTGAAACCACCAACGGCACTGTATTGTACGAAGTTTTCAGCCATATGGTAAAAAATAAGTTCAAAAAAGCACTGATCATCACCGACGGTTATGTGGAAGAGATCGACCATATGTTGATGCAAGGCATAGACAAGCGAAACATATCAGCAATCATTACATCTTGCGGTAAAACCGATATGTTCAGCGAATTCGGAATAGCAGCTTATCAATTAAAAGACATCAACAAATGAAACACTTTGCAGAGGCTGTATTAAACGGCCATCCCGACAAATTTTGTGATCTGCTTGCGGATCGAATCATCCGAGCACTCTATCGAAAAGAACCAGGAGCCTACGCTCAGATTGAAGCTTCTGTTTGGTCGAACAAGATTTTTCTTACCGGCGCTTGGGTTACCGAAAAACCTGTGCATGTACAGCTACGAGATTTAGTGGTAGAGATAGGCGAAGAAATCGGTTACACACACATGAATTGTGTCAAGGCCAAGGAATATGTCATCCTGGATGAAATCTGCAAGTTAACCGGCAACCCACGGAAGTGGACCGGATTCTCGGGCGACCAATGTATTATTACCGGTTATGCAGGTTATGATGCGAAAACGCGTTTCCTTCCTCCTGAACACTATCTCGCGATGTATATACGTGAATCGCTCATGGAATCCATGAAAGATGGAATATTGCAGGAGCAGGGGCCTGATGGCAAGATAATGGTAACCATGCTGGAAGAACATGATGGATGGAAACCGCAAACCATATTGGTTACCCTGCAACAACAAGAATCTCTTTCTTTTTATGAATTAACAGACCGTGTTGAACAAGTACTGCATTTGGCGTGGAAAAAAATAAGGCAAAGTGACCATCGTTGGAACGGGCGTTGGGATGAAATCCAAGTAATCATCAACCCGAATGGTCCTTTGGTGAATGGTGGAAGCGCAGCCGATAACGGACAAACAGGCCGAAAACTGTTGATGGATTACTATGGTCCACGAGTGGCTATTGGTGGTGGTGCATTGTATGGGAAAGATCTCTACCACGTTGATCGACTTGGCGCCTTTCAAGCACGGAGTTTTGCGAAAAAGCTGGTTCAAGACGGAGCTAAAGAAGCGATCGTGCGAGTATGTTATGCGCCAGGCATGCCAGAACCTTTGTTGATTGATTTGAAAACAGACCGTCGTCCCGAATTGGATGCCAGAGAATATTTCAAGTTTGATAATATGCGAGAAAGAGTTGTAGAGTCGGATCTAGAATATAGACTTACCGATCTGGGCACTTTTTATAACGAAAGTTTGTCGTGGGCCAATGAAATATATCAACCATCAATAAATACAATTTCTAACCTATAAAAATTCAAAAATGGAAAACAGCGAATTCAACAAAGAGGAACTCCGCAAACTAGGAGCCTTGATCAAATCACGATTGGGAAGCATGCGACCTTACGACAAAATGTATGGGACTTTGTGTTACAACATTTGGAACCACCCTTCGAACAAATTTCTAATCACGAATAAACTGGAGGATTTGAGTTGGACATTCGCTTGTTCGTTGGGAGTGTTTGCACAGTGGGAAGACTTGAAGATTTCAAATGTTTATGACTTAAACAAAATAGCATTGGAGGCTCCTGAGCAAATTATTGATGAGGTGGCTTCGATTATTGAAATGGAGTCAGAATGGTATAAATTAACCGAACAAGATCTGCCTTTGCTATCATTCAGCAAAGCGTTTGAGGAGTACTTTAGAACAAAATGGGGCAACTCAGAAACCGTCCCCAGAGACTATTTCCAAAAAGGAATTGAAATATTGTTGTTTTTGCTGCTTCGTGCTAAACAATTCCGAAAAGATGTTTACAAGCGTATGAAAGAACAAGGCAGGATCGATCCCGATATCAAGAGCATCTGTCGGGATTTGGATGCGGCGTTTTGAACCTATGGCAGAACTACAGATTTGAGGAGTAGTTATTTTCTATTTGATGACTATGCAAAAACATGCGTTTGTCAACAAAAACTACTCCTCCTTTTTTATCGTTACCCCGGAGGTATCCACGCGGATTTCCATGATGGTGGAAGATTTTTTCCGATTAACAGCCGATTCGCTCGATAGCATGCAGTCTGCACAATTCAATCCATCTGGACCATTGGTCCAAACACCTACCAATTCAGAGGCATCCATATCATTGCCGTGTCCCTCCACTCTGCGTAAATACTTGGCCGCGGATTCAGAAACAAAGACGGATTTACCTTGGGGAACTTTCACTCCGATCCGCATTTTTTGAAATCTGAATTTCGCCTTGTCTTGTAATTCATAATTCGGATCCAAAAGCAAGGTGTCGCCAACCTGAGTCATCCTGTAGTTTACTTTGGAGCTGTTTTCCATGGCCGATTCCATATCTCTTCCCCTTGATGTACGGGTTTCTTCTAGTTGAAAGGAATCGTTAGGAGCCGATAGCAATTCCCATTTCACTTTTCCGGCTTCAATGGAGTCGGCGAAAAAAGGTGTATGAATATGGATAACATCATCATCCGAAAATCCCTCTTCACCATTTATACCAGCCATAGAAACCACCAATGTATCGCTTGCAGGCTGACCAACAGGAATAAGGTTTGAAACAGATGACTTTGCTTTGAAATCACTTGCGGTAGAGATTGATGCCAAAATCATACACACCAGCCCGATAAAGAAAAAAATCGCGAGCAGCCATGGCATTGGTTTGAATGATTTCTTGATGCCGAAGATGTACTTGGTAGTTACATATGTTAAAGCGAATGCTGGAACGCCGATCAGTAATACGATACCCATTACGAACAATGTAGAATTGTTGCCTTCGAAAAACTCCATGCCATTGATGTTCATTACAGAAACATATTCTGAGCCGAA
>JBJTQS010000270.1:0-23044 GCA_046075765.1 Bacteroidota bacterium | reverse complement strand
CCTCGGAATTTCCGAGGCTTTCGCTTTTTTGGATAAGACTAATCTTTTCAGGGATTACATCATGCCATCCATGCCACCCATTCCGGCAGGCATAGCTGGGGCCTTGTCTTCCTTGATTTCTGAAAGAACACACTCGGTAGTCAACAACATTCCTGCGATTGAAGCGGCGTTTTCCAAAGCGACACGTGCCACTTTGGTTGGATCAATTACACCGGCTGCAAAAAGCTTTTCAAACTTTTCAGCACGGGCGTTGTAACCGAAATCGTCTTTTCCTTCGCGAACCTTTTGCACGATAATGGAACCTTCACCACCAGCATTTGCTACAATCTGACGAAGCGGCTCTTCCAGAGCGCGACGAATGATGGCTATTCCTGTGTTTTCATCTTCATTGAGGCCAGTAAGTTTGTCGAGTGATGCGATAGCACGGATAAATGCAACACCACCTCCAGGAATTATTCCCTCTTCAACTGCAGCACGGGTAGCGTGCAAGGCGTCATCAACACGGTCTTTCTTCTCTTTCATTTCCACCTCTGTTGCAGCACCTACGTACAAAACAGCAACACCGCCGGCAAGCTTTGCCAAACGCTCTTGAAGTTTCTCACGGTCATAGTCAGATGTTGTGGACTCAATCTGGGCTTTGATTTGAGCAACACGTCCATTGATGTCGGCTTTCTTACCAGCACCTCCAACAACAGTTGTGTTGTCTTTGTCGATGGTGATTTTTTCAGCTTTTCCAAGCTTGCTCAAGTCGGCATCTTCCAATTTAAAACCAAGCTCTTCAGATATCACTTGTCCACCTGTTAAAATGGCAATATCTTCCATCATAGCCTTGCGACGATCACCGAAACCTGGAGCTTTTACTGCGGCAATTTTCAATGAACCGCGAATCTTGTTCACCACCAAAGTTGCCAAAGCTTCACCATCCACATCTTCAGAAATGATCAGCAAAGGGCGTCCGGTTTGAACCACTTTCTCTAAAACGGGAAGAAGCTCCTTCATGTTGGAGATTTTCTTGTCGTAGAGCAAGATGTAAGGGCTCTCCAATACGGCTTGCATTTTCTCAGCATTGGTTACGAAGTAAGGAGAGATGTAGCCGCGGTCGAATTGCATACCTTCCACAACTTCAACAGTCGTTTCTGTGCCTTTAGCCTCTTCAACAGTGATAACGCCTTCCTTCTTAACCTTGTCCATTGCTTTTGCAATTAGCGAACCGATTTCACTGTCGCTATTTGCGGAAATGGTGGCTACTTGTTCGATTTTTTTGTTGTCGTCGCCAACTGACTTGCTTTGTTTCTTCAAGTTAGCTACAACGGCGATAACAGCTTTGTCGATTCCACGTTTTAGATCCATTGGGTTAGCGCCGGCTGCAACGTTCTTCAAACCTGCAGTTATGATTGCTTGAGCCAAAACAGTGGCAGTAGTAGTTCCATCACCCGCAACATCAGCGGTTTTTGATGCCACCTCCTTCACCATTTGGGCGCCCATGTTTTCGACTGGGTTTTTCAATTCAATTTCTTTCGCTACACTAACACCGTCTTTGGTAATTGCTGGTGAACCGAATTTTTTATCAATGATGACATTGCGTCCTTTAGGACCTAAGGTCACTTTAACTGCATTTGCTAATGCATCAACGCCTCTTTTGAGCGCGTCTCTTGCTTCCAGGTTAAACGAGATTTCTTTTGCCATGATCAGGTATTTTTTTAATGTTTTTGGTTTTCAAATATTAAACAACAGCGAAAATGTCAGACTCACGCATGATGAGGTAATCTTTGCCCTCGTGCGTGATTTCTGTTCCGGAGTATTTTCCATACAAAACACGATCACCCACCTTAACGGTCATGGGTTCGTCTTTCTTTCCACCACCTACGGCTACTACCAAACCCTGTTGGGGTTTCTCTTTGGCAGTATCGGGGATAATGATTCCACTGGCGGTTTTGGTTTCCGCGGGGGCGACCTGTACAACGACGCGGTCGGCAAGAGGTTTGATGCTGATTTTTTTACTCATAGTATTATGGGGTTTATGGTTTGATTTTTACAGATGACGGCACTTAGTCAGGAATCGTGCCATTACAGAATTAAATGACACTTTTTCATTTTTGGCAATTGGATGGATAAAATGATGTCACTACGGTAGTCAAAATGACATACCACAGATGTATTTTGTTTGTGTAGGGTTGTAGTTAAATTCTAAAAATATCCCTACCCGATAACCAAATGAACTTATTGGGCTGGAGGGGGAGGAGTGTTGGATGCGGGCTGCGGATTTGCCGGAACAGAGGGCACTGCAGTATTGGAAACCTGCTCAAGTATAGTTGATTCTTCCTGATTTACAGTTCCTTTGGGCATCATCATCGTGCCAAACAAACAGAAAACCATCAGTGCAACAGCAAATCCCCATGTAAGTTTTTCAAGCATGTCTGTAGTCTTTCTTACTCCCATGATTTGGTTTGAAGAACTGAGACCTGATGCCAATCCACCACCCTTGGAATTTTGAACCAATACAATAAGGGCAAGCAGAAGGCAAGTAATGATGATTAAAACAGTGATTAGAGTATACATGACTCGTTGATTTTCAGTGTATTTGGAATATAATTAAAGATTAACTACTTGAAAGTAGGTTTTCAATCAGGGATGCAAAGTACGCTTTTTTTTGCGGTAATTTCAAGGCTAGACGCTCATAAGTGGTAATCGCTTTTGCAATGTTACCCTGTTGGGCATAAATACGAGCCAGTGTTTCGGAGATCAAATCCTCATGCTCCTGAGCGCTTTTTCGAGCCATGTTACCAGGAGAATAGAATTCACTCTTCGATGGAACGATCCTTGGTTCTTCACGGATAAACTTGTCAATGATTGATTCCTCTTGAGTGGTTTTTTCAGTATGCACAGTTGAGTCGGTTGGCTCAACTCCAAAATAATCCCCACCTAACGCTACAGGTGTAACTGATTTAGAAGTGTCACTTTTTGATGCTTCTGACCCTTGAGCCGGTAAAACCTTGAGCCAGTCACCGAAACTTCTTGGTTGAGTTTTATCCAAAGGCGAATCAAAATGCTTCTCCTCCCCAGTTGGCACAGGAGTATTTGTTTCGGGATTTGTTTGATCAACTGCTATTTCAGTTTCTTCAGGCTTTTTTGTTGATGTGTGTTCTTTAGGAACCTCAATGACAGAAGGTGGGTTTGGAGCAGATTCTTTTATGTATCCAATTTCCTCATGGTCATTTGGAGATATTGGTTCTTGAGGAGTCTCAATTTTGGTAGATTGAGTCGATGTAGATTCGGTTTCAGCATAGTCCTCATCTGCTGCATTGCCACCTTTGATCGGAACGATTATGGGAGACTCCAAAGAGGTGGTCTCAAATAATTGGTCTCGTACCAACTGATCCTGTTGCATCAACTCTTTCAGCCTTTGTTCAATAACCTCACGCGGGTCTAGTTTAGCATCAGTCGGTCGGGATTCCTGCGTCTCTGTCCGCTTTTCAACGATCTCGATGTCTGAAGCTTTGTTCTTTTCATCTACGGTAGTGACTTCTACAGTGGATTCAGTTTTTACAAGTGTTTCTTCTGAAGCATGAACACTGTTTGGGAAAGAAACCTCTTCCTCAGCTAAAACCAACCTTCTTAATACAGCGCGATCGGGAACATATACAGACGTCTTCCTTAATTGACTATCGTATCGGATATGATCTAATAACCGGTATTGAATGGTTAGAAGTATATGGCCATTGGTGTAGTAGGGGAATCTGGCAACTATTTCTTCCAAGGCAGAAATTGATTCCTGGTCCGATGATGACGGATGCTTTATCAGTTTTGCAAGGCGATCGCGCGTCATATTACCAATTGATTACGGCTTTGTTGAAAATGTCCTCCGTGAGCTGTTGGCATATCTCAGCAATGAGCTCCTGTTCCACCGCTGACAAGTTCTTTCTGCTGTCGTAGTCAACATATCTTGAAAAACTGCTGTCAAAATCCTGTTTTGGATCCTTTTTGTTTTTGAAGTTGACTGAAACCGTTATGGTAAGTCGGTTCAGTGCGGCTTGGTCATTGCCTTGGATTGCAACAGGTCTTGATTGATAGTCGGAAATATAACCCTCGAAATGCAAATCTCCATCGGCAGTTATCAATCTTAAATTGGTTTGTGAAACGAAACGGTCTTTCAGTTTTTCAGTGAAAGTTGAACTAAGAGTGGGTTGGATGATTGATGCCCTGTTTTCGAAAAATGATATGGACACGCTTTCGGTTCCTGGAGGGATTGAAGCGCCAGTAAATGAATATGTCCCGCAACCACCAATTGCCAATAAGAGCAAAGCAGCCGTGGTCCGAATAATACTTGGTCGGTAGCGATTCATTTTAAGTGTTTATAAATCGTACTCTTTGATTTTTCGATATAACGTTCTTTCCGATATTCCCAACTCACGTGCTGCATGCTTCCTGCGCCCCCGGTGTTTTTCAATAGCTTTTTTAATAGTCTCTTTTTCTCGTTCTTCCAGAGATAAGTTCTCATCTATGATCTCATCATGCCTGGTAACCGATGATGTGTTGTTCACCGGCTGAATGGAAATGGTGGGCTGAGGTATTTGTGCACCAGGAGTCACCTCTTGGTATAGCTTATCAATAATCTGTGCATGGGATTCAGCGAAAGCTCCTGTTACGCCACCAGATGCGATCATCTCCAAAACGAGTTTTTTCAAGTCTACAATATCCTTGCGCATATCAAACAACACCTTGTAAAGCAGGTCCCTTTCTGTGAACTCTGATCCGGCTGAAGTGCCTGCAACAATGGGTAAGGTCCTAGCCCCTTCATCTGGCAAGTAATTCCTAAGCACGTCTCCGCTTATGGTTTTATTGCGTTCTAAAATTGATAGCTGTTCAGTGATGTTTTTAAGTTGGCGAACATTACCAGGCCATGCGAATGAAGTCAGCATCTCAACCGCATCAGCCGTCAATGTAACGGCGGGCATCCTGTAGCGATCTGCGAAATCGGCTGCGAATTTTCTAAAAAGCAATTGAATGTCTTCTTTGCGCTGCCTTAAGGATGGAACCTGAATTGGGACCGTGTTTAAACGGTAGTATAGGTCTTCTCTGAACTTTCCGTTTCTGATCGCTTGGGGGATGTCCACATTGGTGGCAGCCACTACACGAACGTTGGTCTTGATTACTTTGGATGATCCAACTTTGATAAACTCGCCAGTTTCAAGTACACGCAATAATCTTACCTGTGTAAGCAGCGGAAGCTCTGCCACTTCATCCAAGAATATGGTTCCACCACTCACTACTTCAAAGTACCCTTTGCGAGCCTCGTGTGCACCGGTAAATGCGCCTTTTTCATGACCGAATAGTTCGGAGTCAATTGTCCCCTCAGGAATGGCTCCGCAGTTAACTGCTATATATGGTCCATGTTTACGGGAGCTTAAACCATGTATGATTTGAGGAAAAACTTCCTTGCCCGTACCGCTTTCACCAGTGATCAAAACGGTGATGTCAGTCGGAGCAACCTGCCTGGCTGTATCTATCGCATGCTCCAATAACGGAGAGTTGCCGATGATACCGTACCGTTGTTTGATGTCCTGTATGTTCATTGCTGAATCACTGGTTTATTATTGCCTTTCCGATCAATGTAGCTGCCGTGCACGAATGTGCCATCACATCTACGTAGTCACCTGGCTTGAAAAACTCTTTCGGGAAAACAACAACTGCGTTCTCTGTATTGCGCCCCATAAGCATATCATCGGACCTCTTTGAAGTTCCTTCTACAAGAACACGATGCACTTTTCCAGTCATACCATCCATTCGCTTTTTGGATAGCGTTTGCTGCAAGTCTACGATTTCCGTAAGCCTTCTGGTCTTCACATCTTCAGGAATATCGTCCTTGTATTGTCTTTCGGCCAAAGTCTTTGGTCGTTCAGAATATTTGAACATATACGAGAAATGATATTCTGCCCACTGCATCAAAGTAAGTGTGTCTTGATGGTCATCTTCGGTCTCGCCGCAAAAACCTGAAATGATGTCGGTGGATATGGCGCAACCGGGTATGATTCTTCTGATGGCTTCGATACGGTCCATATAGGCTTCCCTACTGTAACCCCGATTCATACGCTCTAAAACGGAAGTGCTGCCGGATTGCACAGGCAAGTGAATGTACTTGCAGATGTTTTCATGCTTAGCAATCACATGTAACACATCATCAGTCATGTCACGAGGGTTAGAGGTAGAGAATCTAATTCGTAAATCAGGGGAGACTTGGGCAACCAAATCAAGAAGCTTGGCAAAGTCAACGGCAGTTAATCGTTGTTCCTCAGTCAGGATTTCTTTCTTCAAACCACCGCCGGCCCAAATGTAAGAGTCCACATTTTGACCTAACAGCGTTACTTCACGGTACCCGTTTTCAAACAACTCCCTGACTTCTGATAAAATTGACTCTGGGTCCCTGCTTCTTTCTCTGCCTCTGGTGAATGGTACCACACAAAACGAACACATGTTGTCGCAACCTCGTGTGATGGATACAAATGCGGTAACTCCATTGGAGGATAAACGGACCGGGCTGATGTCGCCGTAAGTCTCTTCCCTTGAAAGCAAAACGTTTACCGCCTTTTGTCCGCTTTCAACAGTTTCGATCAGCTTTGGAAGGTCCCTGTAGGAATCAGGTCCCGCTACTAAGTCGACCAATTTTTCTTCATCTAATAGTTTGGATTTCAGTCGCTCAGCCATACACCCAAGCATTCCGATAACCAAACTCGGCTTTTCTTTTTTCTTCTTTTTAAAATCGTTTAATCGTTGGCGGACTTTCAATTCTGCGTTTTCACGGATGGCGCAAGTATTAAGTAAGATAACATCTGCCTCAAATGGATCTGAAATGGTCTGAAAACCAGCGTCTCCCAAAATGGATGCGACAATTTCACTATCAGAGAAATTCATCTGGCATCCGTAGCTTTCCAGGAACAATTTCTTGGATGCCTTTTGAGTTGGATTTGGACTCATAAAAGCCTCACCTTGACGACTTTCGTCAATAACCTTACTCTCGGAAATAGGGTCGATAGACATATTATATTATTCATGCAAAGTTAAGCAATTAGGCAGTCGCTGACAAATTGTCATTGCAATAGGGCCTATTTGGAACAATTGAATTTTAATTCTTTACTTTGCCCCCCGTTTTTCAAGTTTTTCGTATCAAATTCATTATTAAATAATTGATCTTTAATGTCTGAAAATCTTATCATTGTTGAGTCCCCAGCCAAGGCAAAAACCATCGAAGGTTTCTTGGGTAAGGGATATGTGGTGAAGTCCAGTTATGGCCACGTTCGGGACCTTGCGAAATCCGACAAGGCGATTGATGTGAAAAACGATTTTTCTCCTCTTTACGAGATTAGTGAGGATAAAAAGGCGGTGATTTCCGAACTTACTAGACTATCAAAAAAGGCTGATGTGGTTTGGCTCGCAACGGACGAAGACCGCGAGGGAGAGGCTATCTCTTGGCACTTGTTCGAGACATTGGGGCTGAGCGATAAGAAAACCAAGCGGATCGTTTTTCATGAGATTACAAAGCCTGCCATTTTGAATGCCATCGCCAACCCCAGGAAAATCGATAAAAACCTCGTGGACGCCCAGCAGGCACGTAGGATGTTAGATCGATTGGTTGGCTTCGAGTTATCTCCGATTTTATGGAAAAAGGTCAGGCCATCTTTGTCGGCAGGACGGGTTCAATCTGTTGCAGTTAGGTTGATTGTTGAAAGGGAGAGGGAAATCGAAGCGCATAAAAGTTCTTCAGCATTCAAGATTGTTGCATTGTTCCATGTAACGGATGATAAAGGGAAAACAGCGCAACTCAAGGCTGAACACCCCACCCGTTTCAAAACGTCTGAGGAGGCTGAGAAATATCTTAAATCTTGCATTGGCGAAACGTTCACTATTTCGAACCTTGAAAAGAAACCGGGCAAGAAAACGCCTTCAGCTCCTTTTACAACCTCGACGCTGCAACAAGAAGCTGGTAGGAAGCTGGGATTTTCAGTATCCCAAACCATGGTGGTTGCCCAAAAATTATATGAATCGGGTAAGATAACCTACATGAGGACCGACTCGGTGAATTTATCAACTACCGCCATCGATGCCGCAAAAAATGAAATAACATCTTCGTTCGGTAAGGAATATTCCAACCCGCGACAATACAAAACAAAAAATGCTTCAGCTCAAGAGGCTCACGAAGCAATACGTCCCACTTATTTCAGCGTTCACGCTGTTGATGGCGATAATAATGAGCGTCGACTGTACGATCTGATCTGGAAGCGTGCCATTGCTTCACAGATGAGTGATGCAAGAATTGAGAAAACCATTGTAAACATCGGTTGTTCGGGCAACAAGGATGAACTTGTTGCAACTGGTGAAGTCGTTCAATTCGATGGCTTCCTCAAGGTATATATGGAGTCGTCTGATGAGGAAAGTGATGAGAATGAAAGTGGACTTTTACCACCTTTGAAGAAAGGACAGGTGATCGATCTTCAGGATCTGACGGCATCCGAGAAATTCACTTACCCTCCAGCCCGATACACTGAAGCGAGTTTGGTGAAAAAAATGGAAGAATTGGGCATAGGTCGACCATCCACATACGCTCCTACGATTTCCACTATTGTGAAAAGACAGTACGTTCTAAAAGAAGACAGGCCCGGTCGTGATCGCTTGGTCAGGTTGTTGTCAATCAAGGGCGATAAAGTTGTTCATAGCAGTAGAACCGAAGTGACAGGGGCTGAAAAATCAAAAATGTTTCCTACTGACATTGGCACAGTTGTTACAGATTTCCTTGTGAAAAACTTCAAGGATATCATGGATTACAACTTCACCGCAGAAGTTGAAAAAGAGTTTGATGATATAGCCGAAGGAAATATCCGTTGGGTGGATATGCTAAAGGAATTTTACAATCCATTTCATAAAACGGTTGAGTACGCCGAGAAAAATACCGAGCGTGCCAGTGGAGAGCGAATCCTTGGAACAGACCCTCAGTCAGGAAAGACAGTTTCAGCCAGGATTGGAAAATTCGGGCCGATTGTTCAAATAAAAGGCGACAAAGACGATGAATCTCCACGTTATTCCAAGCTTCGGTCTGGACAAAGACTCGAAACTATCAGCTTGGAAGAGGCATTGGAATTGTTCAAGATGCCAAGACACCTGGGTGAGTTCGAAGGTAAAGATATGGTTGTGGCTATCGGAAAATTCGGTCCCTACGTTAGGCATGAAAGCCTTTTTGTTTCGATACCAAAGACCGATGATCCTTACACCATTGGCAGTGAACGAGCCGTTGAATTGATTTTGGCGAAGAGGAAATCCGACGCCGAGAAGATTATCAAAACTTTCAAAGAGGATCCCGATCTCAAGGTGTTAAAAGGTCGTTGGGGACCATATGTTGCATGGGGTAAAAAGAACATCAAGATTCCCAAGGGGGTGGAACCATCCAGTCTCACTTTCAAGGATTGTGAGGAGTTGGATTTGAAGCAAAACGGTCCTGCAAAGGCAGGTAAGTCTGCGGCTACATCCGTGACTGCAAAAAAGAAGTCAGCTGCTGCAGCCAAGAAAACTGCTGCCAAAACTGCTTCGAAGGCACCCGCAAAAAAGGTTGCCGCCAGTAAACCCACTGCCTCAAAGACAAAAGTCAAAACCGCCCCAAAAGCGAAAGCCGCAACCAAGAAAAAAGCTCCTGCCAAGAAAAAGACACGTAAATAATCTTGATTTTGACTGATGTTGACCGCAGATTTTTTCTTGCCATTACATGATGAGCTTATTGAGGAGTCCGTATCTCATTTTCCCAATTGCTTGGGCAATGCTACAATCTTCAACAGCTCAAATGGTTTTCCAGAGATACCGTCGACTGGAATAGCAATTTTCAGCATAGGTGATTATCGGTTATCTACTTCCGAAACAGCCGGGGATATTTCAAAATCCCTTAGACAAAAGCTTTATCGATTGCACAAGCATGAGCATCCGATCACCCTGGTCGACTTGGGTGTTTTAAGACCTGGTGCCACTCCTGATGACACAAGGTTTGCTTTGAGCGAAATTGTCAGGGATCTGATTGTTGCTGGCATGATGCCAGTGGTTATTGGAGGTTCACAAGACCTTACATTGGCACTCCATGAAGCATATAGGCCATTCGGGAAATTGATGAACATCACATCCATAGATTCTAGGTTCGACCTGGGTTCTCCGGATGGTAAACTGTCTAGCAAGGCCTGGTTAGGAAAAATCGTTTTGCAACAACCTACATACCTGTTCAACTTCAGTAACATAGGCTTTCAAACGCATTTTGTTGGTGCCGAATCAGTGGAGTTCATGAACAAGCTATTGTTCGATACGTACAGGGTTGGCGAGGCCCGGGCCTCTTTGCAGGATATAGAACCTGTAATCAGGTCATCCGATATGATTACTTTCGATATGTCGGTTGTTCGACAAGCCGATGCCCCGGGAACAACGGATCCATCTCCAAATGGTTTGAGTGGAGAAGAGGCATGTCAATTGATGTTGTATGCAGGATTGAATGACCAATTGTCGTCTGCAGGTTTTTTCGAATTTGATTCCAAGTCTGATTCAAACCATCAAACAGCACATCTTGGAGCGCAAATGCTTTGGTATTTGATGGAAGGTTACGGAAACCGAATGGGTGATTTTCCTGGAAAGGCTCCTGAATCAAACTTTACCAGGTACCATGTTGAGGCGGGTGTAACATCTGGCAATTTGGTTTTTCTGAAGCACAATTTCACTTCCCGCTGGTGGTTGGAATTGCCTGCACCGGTTAGCCAAGATAACCCCGATTTGATTCGAAAAAGGCATATTCCATGTTCCGCTAAGGATTACCAACAAGCCATGCAGAACGAAATGCCTGAACGTTTGTGGAGAATAATCCAAAAGTTATAGATTTATAATGCGCTGATATTCAATAAGCCTAGATAAGCTTGTGCGTGCAACAGTATTTTTATATAATTGAAAATCAAATTTTTATGTATGTTTTGAGCTTAATAAAACCCAACAACCATAATTCTTTCATTTTTCTAGTCCTTCTACCATTTGGTTTTGATTATCAAATTTTAATTACCTTAGCCCCCTAGTATCCTTTGTAACCCAATCAAACACTAAAACAAAACTCAAAATCCTTCATAATCACTATGAAAAGAATTCAGCTGGTTGTCTCGATAGTTGTTGCTTCATGTGCATCCGTTTTCGCTCAGCAGGATCCGCAGTTCAGCCAAAACATGTTCAACAAACTTTACACTAACCCGGGATATACCGGTAGCAGTGAAGGCATCTGTGGCTCCTTGCTTTACAGGAATCAATGGTCTGGATTTGAAGGCAACCCAACATCTGTGGTTTTCGGAATTGATGCTCCCGTTCAATTCTTGCGCGGAGGTTTGGGGTTATCAGTTTTAGCAACCGACGAATTGGGATTTGAAAATACTTTTGCTGCGAAGCTTTCTTATGCATTTCGCTTCAATGTTGGTCAAGGGAACCTTGCAATTGGAGCTGACTTGGGCTTGGTTCAGAAGTCCCTTGGCGGAGATTTTCGTTTCATTGACTCTAATGATCCTTTGATTCCTACAGAAAATCAATCAGGTAGCGTGGCACCAGATCTTGGTGCTGGTTTATATTACAACTCTGATAAGTTCTATGCCGGTATTTCAGCCTCCCACCTTACTGAGGGTGAAGTTGATTACGGCGACTTCTCAACAAAGTTGGCGCGCCACCATTACCTTATGGCTGGATACAGAATCGAGTTTTCTCCTTCCATGTCACTCACACCTTCCGTATTCGTTAAGAATGTAGCCGATCAAACTCAGGTTGATATTAATGCAAATGTTGATTTCAATAATCGCTTTTGGGCTGGTGCCTCTTATCGCCTTGAAGATGCTTTTGTCCTGATGGCTGGTTTAAATATCATGCCTAATTTACGATTGGGTTACTCATACGACATGACTACTTCTGATATCAAGAATTATAGCAGTGGCAGCCATGAAATCATGCTTGGTTACTGCTACAAGATCAAGAAGAAGGTTACTCCAATCATCAGGAATGTAAGATTCATGTAGGAATTGCATCCTAACCAGGTTCACTGAAACCTATTTTGGTAGTAAGCGTAATAACAATTCATTTTGTCCAAAACATTAATATCACTTATAGAACTCATTCGGATAATAAGTTTCAAATTGCTTCGTTAAGAAACTGACCCGGTAACTTTAAAAGATAAACATGAAAAAACTGATCATTTATTCCGCAATCATGCTGATTATCAGTAGTTGCGGAGGTGGTAACCGCGGCCAGTTGGTTGGGGTTCAGCCTAGGGAAAAATGGTATCAGGCTGATCCGTATGGAATGGTTTTTATTCCATCAGGTGCGTACAACATGGGCCCAAGCGATCAGGATGTGCCCTATGCGGTAGTTGCCCAGAGCAGAACGGTTTCCGTTTATGCATTCTATATGGACAATACCGAAATCACCAACAACGAGTACCGTCAGTTTGTGCATTGGGTTCGCGACTCCTTAGCCCATAGGTTGATTGGCGGTGATCATTTGATTGATGAAGGTGAGTATGGCGAGCGTATCAATTGGCGCGAAAGATTGGATTACGAGGACGAGGAGAATATTGAAACCTTAAACGAGCTGTTTTTGCCTGAGGCGGAAAGATATTATCGTCGCAAGGAGTTCGATGCTCGTAAATTCAATTTTGAATACTATTGGATTGACCTGCAAGAGGCTGCTCAAAGAGCAAACAGAGAACAAGGTAAGATCGATCGCTCTGTGTTTATCAAAAGGGATGTTATCAATGTTTATCCGGATACTTTAGCTTGGATACATGACTTCACGTACTCATTCAACGACCCTATCACCAATATGTATTTCTGGCATCCATCTTATGATGAATACCCAGTTGTAGGTGTGAATTGGAAGCAGGCTCGTGCTTTTTGCATTTGGAGGTCTCAACTGCTCAACAGCTATCTTATGTCAAATGGCGAATCCATGGTTCAGGATTTCCGTCTACCAACAGAATCTGAATGGGAATATGCTGCAAGAGGTGGAATGGATTTGTCACCTTATCCATGGGGCGGTCCATACATTCGCAATAGCCGTGGATGTTTCTTGGGTAACTTCAAACCTATGAGAGGCAATTACCTTGATGACGGTGGATTTTACGCCGTATCCGCAACATCTTATTGGCCTAATGATTACGGATTGTATTGTATGGCTGGTAACGTTTCTGAGTGGACAAGCAACGCATACGATGAGTCGGCCTACAACTTCCAACACGACTTAAACCCTGACTATTCCTACGACGCCAAAGAATCAGATCCTCCTGTACTCAAGAGAAAAGTCATTCGTGGTGGCTCGTGGAAAGACGTAGGATATTATCTTCAAACAGGAACCCGATCATTTGAATATCAAGATACCTCCAAAAGCTACGTTGGTTTCCGTTGTGTAATGAGCTTCATGGGTCGAGATAAATCTGATTTCTAATAAATTCGAAAAATTAAATCAAACCAAATAATCTATCATTAACTCAAAAAACATTTTAAAAAGATGAGTATAGCAACAATGACCCAGAGCAAGGGTTTTAAGAACATGATGGCCAAGCTTTACGGTTTCGGTGCATCCATTGTAATTGTAGGAGCTCTTTTCAAAATCATGCACTGGGAAGGTGCCGGATTAATGCTTACCGTGGGGCTTCTTACAGAGGCTGTAATCTTCTTCTTTTCAGCATTTGAACCTCCACATGAAGAGGTGGATTGGTCTTTGGTTTATCCAGAATTAGCTGGAATGCATGAACCAGGCGGCGATAAGCACAAGAAGAAAAAAGTGGCCGATCCTGTTGCTCAGGAGTTGGATAGGTTGATGGCTGAAGCCAAAATCGGTCCGGAATTGATCCAAAGCCTAGGTACCGGTTTGCGCTCCTTGGGTGAAAACACTTCCAAGCTATCGGATATAACAAACGCATCGGTTGCAACTGATGACTATGTTAAAAATGTTCAAACGGCGTCTAAATCCGTTTCAGGACTTGCAGGTGCCTATGAAAAGGCTACACAGGCGATGAATAGCCTCAGCACTTCTTCTGACGATGTTAAAGTTTACAGCGATCAAGTGTCAGCTGCTGGCAAGAACCTCGCAGCATTGAATGCCATATATGAATTGCAGCTACAGGATTCCAACAAGAACATGAAGGAGACCGCTAAGCTATTTACTGGCATCAATGAGCTCATGGCTAACCTTAACGCTACCGTTGAAGATACAAAGAAATACAAAGACGAGATTTCAAAACTCTCCAAGAATTTGTCTTCTCTGAATACCGTTTATGGCAATATGCTGTCTGCGATGAACATCAACGCCGGAGGTGGTAAATAATTTACGCACCCCACAGATTAAAGAAAACCCAATAAACCTAAAAACAGAGAAATTCAATTATGGCAGGCGGTAATTTATCCCCGAGGCAGCGAATGATCGGGATGATGTACCTGGTGTTAACGGCGCTTCTCGCCCTTAACGTTTCCAAGGAAATCATCAACGCATTCGTTACTGTGAACGACAGTCTCGAGACATCCAATAAGAACACAACTTCCCGTAACGAACGAGTTTATGCAGACTTCATCAAGGCAATGCAAAATGATGCTGCCAAGGTTGGTCCTTTCAACGAAAAGGCTCAGAAAGTAAAGAAGTTTTCTTCCGACATGGTTGCATACATCGAACAACTTAAAACAGATATAACCATAAAAGTTGAAGGTTTGGAAAAAGGTGCGAAGGTACCTGCTGCCAAAGACATAGCTCGAAAGGACGACTATGATGTGCCAACTAACTATTTGTGTGGAGACCAGGCCGACGGTCGTGGATTCAAAGCGACTGAACTAAAAGCTAAAATCGATGAGTTCAAGAAAAACGTAGTTGGATCATTATCTTCTGCTGACCAATCGGCATTCAAGACTCGCTTGGATCAAGTTTTGAACACAAAAGATCCTGCTGCTGCGGACATAAGAGACAACAAAGCAACATGGGAGATGGCCAACTTCTACCACAACCCCGTTGTAGCTACAATCGCATTGTTGACAAAGTTCCAGGCTGACGTACGTAACGTTGAGTCAGAAGTGATCAATCACTTGTATACAGCGATTGATGCAGGCTCCTTTAAATTCGATAATCTCGAAGCAAGGGTAATTGCTCCAACAAGCTATGTTTTGAATGGTCAGCAATATAAAGCTGATATCTTCCTCGCTGCATTCAGCTCCACTTCAAATCCAACAATCACAGTAGGTGGTTCTACGATACCTGTCGAAAATGGAATGGGTAAGTATACTGTTACCGCTTCCGGTGTTGGTGAGAAAAAATGGGGTGGTGTTCTTCGCGTAAAAGATCCTGCAACCAACCAGGATAAAGAATACCCCTTCGAAGCAACTTATATCACTGCTCCACCAGCATCCATTGTATCTGCTGATAAAATGAATGTGTTGTACATCGGTGTTCCTAATCCAATGTCTATATCTGTACCTGGTATTCCTGATAACAACGTTACCGTTTCCGTTACTGGAGGTGGTGTTACTTTGAAGAAGGATGGAAACAGTAAATACACCGCAACAGCAACTACACAGGGCGATGCTAACTTCAATGTTACAGCTCAGATGGATGGCAAGGGTGTTGGGATGGGAACCGTAAAGTATCGTGTGAAGCGAATTCCTGATCCAGTTGCTTCGATCATGAACAGCAAAGGCGGCGGAATATCTAAAAGCGCATTGGCCAACGCACCGTCTGTGAATGCAATCCTCGAAGGCTTTGATTTCGATGCCAAATTCAAAGTAACAAAGTTCGAAGTGATGGTTCTCCGCAAGGGTAAAGATGCCATCATGTGTAAGCCAGCTACCAGCAACCTGCTCACACCAGAGATGAAATCAGCTATCTCAGGTTCTGGTGCTGGAGGAAAGGTGATATTCGAAAATATCAAAGCTCAAGGTCCTGATGGAACAACTCGTTCTTTAGGTTCCCTGACCTTTACTCTGCAATAAACAAGCCTCTGGGCTGTAAACAATATTGTCATGAATGCTAAAAGATCCATCCTAATCCTCCTGATGACTACGTTGTCATTCGGCTCGGTATTGGGTCAAAACGTCCTCGATGGTGTATATGTTCGTGAACATAATCCTCAGCGACGAGTTGTACCTCTCTCCTTCCTCCGTGAGGCCGATGTAATGTGGTCTAAGAAGATTTGGAGAATCATCGACCTGAAGGAAAAAATGAATCTTCCCTTCGGAATGCCCGAAGAGAAAATCAATGACCGTAGGAGTTTGAACCATATCTTGTATGATGCAGTAAAGAATGGTGAACTCACCGCTTACAAGGATGAAGAATTCATGGGTCCAATGACTCGCGAAGAGTTCAACCAATTCGGAAGCCGTGTTGACACAACATGGGCTCCTGATCCGGAGAATCCTGATGTTTTGATACCTGTTGTATCTACTCGTGAGTTCAATGCCAACGAAATCATTCAATACCGCGTCAAAGAAGAGTGGTTCTTCGACAAGCAGCGCTCTGTTATGGATGTCCGAATCATCGGCATTGCCCCGCTCTATATGTTGAAAGACGAGTCTGGCGCAGTTCGTGAAGGTGTACCCCCACAGCCTGTTTTTTGGATCTATTATCCTGAAGCTCGCAATATCTTCGCAAATCAAGAAGTTTATATGAGAGGAAATGACTCTGACCGCCGCACATGGGATGACATTTTCTTAAAGCGTATGTTCGCCAGCTATATTTACAAAGAGAACAACGTGTTTGATCGCCGTATCGAAGATTATGTTCAAGGCATGGATGCCCTATTGGAAGCCGAAAGGATTAAGATGGACATTACCAACCTGGAGCATGACCTTTGGGAGTTCTAAGGGAAAAGACACATATCAAAAAGCCCTGTGATTTTTTCACAGGGCTTTTTTGTATTTTTCAAACTAGGATAAGTGAATTTTACTTTTGCTGTTCGGCCCCAACTACTGTGCTATCAGTATTAATCATTGTTGAATCGACAATGGTTGCTGCTTCACCCTCGGCATTTTCAAGATTGTTACCGGGGAAATCGATGTTCTGAACGAGGTCCATCGCACACACTGGACACTTGCCTGCTTGTGAACTGCCACTGTTTTCGCAACGCATTGGGCATACAAATGCATTCACGGTATCCTTTACATTAGTGGTTGTTGTTGCTTCTGTGGTTGAATCATGTCCGCTACCACATGAGGAGGCTGTAATAAGGAATGTGGCAAGTGCCATTAGTTTTAGCATTTTCATTTTCTTGTTTTATTTTTAGGTTTCTGAGAGTTTGTTCGTCAAATCACATGTTTCTTCTGTATTGTCCTCCGACTTCAAACAGAGAAGTGGTAATCTGTCCCAGGGAACAGAACTTAACTACCTCCATGAGTCGCTCGAACATGTTCTGATTGTGAATGGCGGCGGATTGAAGATCATGCAACATTGAAGAAGATGTGCTGCCGCCTCGTTCATGAAGGCTCTTTAATGTGTCTAATTGCTCTTGTTTTTCTTTTTCTGTTGCTCTGATAACTTCGGCTGGAGTAATTGTTGGAGAGCCCTTCGATGATAAGAATGTATTCACACCTATTATCGGTAGCTCACCTGTATGTTTCAGCGTTTCATAGTAAAGACTCTCTTCTTGTATCTTGCCACGCTGATACATGGTTTCCATCGCTCCTAAAACACCTCCACGTTCGGTGATACGGTCAAACTCTGTCAGTACAGCCTCCTCTACCAAATCAGTAAGTTCCTCAATAATGTAGGATCCTTGTAAAGGATTCTCATTTTTGGCAAGTCCTAATTCGCGATTTATGATGAGCTGAATGGCCATCGCCCTGCGTACACTCTCCTCTGTTGGAGTGGTGATGGCTTCATCATAAGCATTAGTGTGGAGGGAGTTGCAGTTGTCGTATATCGCATATAAGGCCTGCAACGTTGTGCGTATGTCGTTGAAGTCGATTTCCTGTGCATGCAAGGACCTGCCAGATGTTTGGATATGGTACTTGAGCATCTGGGAACGTTCGTTCGCATGATATTTGTTTTTCATCGCCTTCGCCCAAATCCTTCGGGCTACTCTTCCGATAACCGAATATTCGGGATCAATACCATTGGAGAAGAAAAAGGATAGGTTAGGGGCAAACGCATTCACATCCATCCCACGACTTATATAATACTCCACATAAGTGAAACCATTGGCAAGCGTGAACGCTAATTGCGTTATCGGATTTGCTCCCGCCTCTGCAATGTGGTATCCGGATATGCTGACGGAGTAGAAGTTTCGGATGTTATTCTCAATGAAATACTGTTGCATGTCGCCCATTAACCGAAGCGAAAACTCCGTGGAGAAAATACAGGTGTTTTGCGCTTGGTCTTCTTTCAGGATATCCGCCTGAACAGTTCCCCTGACAGCAGATAGCGTACGAGATTTGATAGCATGGTAGGTATCGGCAGGAAGCACTTGGTCGCCTGTAACGCCTAATAACATCAAACCCAAACCGTCATTCCCTTCCGGCACGGGATAATTATAACGAGGCCGCTCAACTCCCGATTTAGAATAAATATCTTGAATCTTCTTTTCGGTTTCTTCAACTAGTCCGTTTTCTCGGATATGTTTTTCACATTGCTGATCGATGGCCGCATTCATGAAAAATGCTGCAACGATGGATGCAGGACCATTGATGGTCATAGACACGGAAGTGGATGGTTCGCACAAATCGAAACCTGAATACAGTTTTTTGGCATCATCCAAACAGCAAACAGAAACGCCTGCATTACCGATCTTCCCATAAATGTCAGGCCTCAAATCAGGGTCCTGACCATAGAGCGTGACAGAATCAAAAGCCGTTGAAAGTCTTTTGGCAGGTAAGCCCATCGAAACGTAATGGAATCTTTTATTGGTACGCTCAGGACATCCTTCACCCGCAAACATGCGTGTAGGGTCTTCGTTCTCCCGTTTGAAAAGGAAGACTCCTGCTGTGTAAGGGAATTCTCCAGGCACATTTTCCTGAAGCATCCACTTCAGTAAGTCACCCCATGCCTTGAACTTTGGGAAAGCTACTTTAGGAATGCGTTGACGAGATAACGATTCTGAAAAAGTTTTGACTTTTAAAACCTTGTCGCGAACACGAAACTCGTAGAAATCATTTTTGTACAACGCCACCTTTGCAGGTAGCTCTTCCAACAGCTTTCTGTTTTTGCCGTCTAATAGTAACTCAAGTTCAGCATATCTTTTTTGCAGAGCGTTTCGTAGACTATCATCCTCACCAGAAGACAATGTTTCCAAGGTGGTTCGAATTGCGAATAGCTTCTGAGCTATGGAGCATTGTTCCTCAACCCATCGGTCGTAACTTCTATTGTTTTCTGAAATCTCGCTCAGGTATCTCGTCCGGTGAGGAGGTATGATGAAGATCTTCTCGCTCGGCTCATCAGAAACACTAAATGCAGATCTCAGGTTCGCACCGGTTTTTTCCGAGACCGTATTCATCAGTTTTCGGTAAAGTCGATTCATTCCAGGATCATTGAATTGTGAGGCAATCGTGCCAAACACGGGCGTGTCCTCATCAGCAACATCCCATAACTGATGGTTGCGTTTATATTGTTTGATCACATCACGCAATGCATCTGCAGCACCTCGCTTATCGAACTTATTCAATGCAATCACATCCGCAAAATCCAACATGTCGATTTTTTCCAATTGGGTTGCGGCCCCGTATTCAGGGGTCATCACATAAAGCGACACATTGCTGTGATCAGTAATTTCCGTGTCTGATTGTCCGATTCCGGATGTCTCCAGAATGATCAAATCATATCCAGCTGCTTTTACAATGTCTACGGCTTCCTTAACATGTTTAGACAAGGCCAAGTTACTTTGTCTTGTTGCCAAGGATCGCATATAGACACGCGGGTTGCGAATGGCATTCATCCGAATGCGGTCGCCCAACAATGCTCCACCTGTTTTTCTTTTGGATGGATCAACCGAAATGATGGCAATATGTTTTTCGGGGAATTCGATCAGGAAACGGCGTACCAATTCATCAACCAGTGACGACTTGCCTGCACCACCTGTGCCGGTGATACCTAAGACAGGAGGATTGTTTTTTTGTGCCATTTCCAAAACTGTATTGGAAATGGAATGGTAAACATCAGGATGGTTTTCGGCAGATGAAATGATTTTGGCGATAGACTTCACATCCTTTTCACCCAAATGTTTGATTTCCTTATCGAGGTTGTTACCGGTTGGGAAATCACATTTTGAAAGCATGTCATTGATCATTCCTTGTAAACCTAATGCTCTGCCATCATCAGGAGCATATATCCTGCATATACCATAGGCATGAAGTTCCTTGATCTCTTCGGGTAGTATCACACCGCCACCGCCACCGAAAATCTTGATATGTCCACAACCGCGTTCATTCAGCAAATCATGCATGTACTTGAAATACTCCATGTGGCCACCTTGGTAGCTGGTCAATGCGATGGCGTTGGCATCCTCTTGAATGGCACACTCAACAACTTCCTGAGCGCTTCGGTCATGCCCAAGGTGTATTACCTCTGCGCCACTCGACTGGATGATCCGACGCATGATGTTGATCGAAGCGTCGTGCCCATCGAAGAGACTGGCGGCGGTAACAACTCTGATCTTGTTTTTGGGTTCGTATTTTTCAGTTTGCATGATAGTGCAAATTTAAGAAATTGCCCCTTACCGTTTGAATGCCTAAGTGATTCAAAAACAAAGTATTGTATAATTTGAGTGGTGATGCTAGCCAATGGATAGGTTGTATACTTTTGCCAAATGTATTTCATAGCCTCCAAGGTTCTTGCATTTGTTGCCGACCCATTCACTTGGTTTTTGGTATTGTTTTCGGTTGGGACATTCCGTTTTTTGAAATTTAGAAAAGGAAAGCGAAGCTTAGTTTCTTCTTTGGTTTTGATTCTGCTGCTAACCAATCCTTTTTTGAGCAATTTGGCGATTCGATACTGGGAGCCGGATACCTATTCGGCGGATTCCATTTCTAAACCCTATGACATAGGAATCTTGCTTTCAGGAGCCACCCGTGGATTGGACCAGACTGCTCAAAGGCCATTATATGGTCCGGGTGTTGACCGTGTTCTTCAAACAATAGAGCTTTATCAGAAGGGAAAGATTAGGAAAATCATTTTAACTGGTGGTTCGGGTAGTTTGGAGTTCCCCGAGCAAAAGGAATCCTATTGGACGATGAAGCTTCTTGCGGATTTTGGCGTTCCCGACTCGGTGATTTTCTTGGAAGGCGAGTCCCGAAACACGAGGGAAAACGCGCAGTTTACTGCGAAGTTGATTCAGCAAAAACCTGAACTGAATGGCAGAAAATTATTGATCACCTCAGCTTTTCATATGCGCCGTGCATCGGGTTGTTTTTCCAAGGCTAACATGGAATTCGATATTTATCCGGTTGACTCCGGGAAATCCATAATGACTCTAAATCCTTACAGGTTAATTATTCCCAACGTTTATTCAATCCATGTTTGGGACCAGCTGATTCGCGAGTGCATGGGCATGGCTACCTACTATTTCATGGGCTACATTTGATTTATTGAACTAATTTTGGGCACGCATAATCCTAAAACTTCCAAACTTGAAAAATCTATCTCTTTATTTAAACATTATTCTTTTGCTGGCTGTTGGATTCTTGTATTACAAGGTTTATTCAAATCAAGGTTCTACGCCTTTGCCTTCTAAGGGTACAGCTATGCGAGGAGATGCAATAGTTTTTGTTAACTCTGATTCTTTGCTCAAGAATTTCGATTATTACAATGAATTGTTAGAGGATTTGCAAGCCCAAGAGGATAGCGTTGACATGCTTCTCAAGTCAAGATCAAAATCTCTCGAGGTTGAATTCGAGGCTTACCAGTCTAAGGCTGCCTCCATGTCACCGGAGCAACGTGCGGCTATTGAAGAAGGCATGATGGGAAAGCAACAGGAACTGATGCGGCTCAAGGATGTCATGGTTGATAAACTGCAATCTCAAGAGTCAGCAATGGGTGATTCTGTGCATGCAAGACTTGTAGGTGTGTTAAAAGAATTGAATAAGTCCAACAACTTCTTTTACGTACTAGGCTACCAACGGAATAACGGAATATTGTTTGCTAACGACTCATTGGATATTACAAAGCAAGTTCTTGAGGTGCTAAACGGCAAATGAGATTAGGCTCCTTTTAAATTGCTAATCTGATTTTTCATAACAAGAATTTTCTCTTCGGCGTCTTCTTTTTTCTTCCTTTCGAGCTCAATAACCTCTGGCTTTGCACTAGCCATGAAACGCTCGTTTTGAAGTTTCTTGTTCACAGAAACGAGGAATCCTTCCAAGTATTGGATTTCCTTAGTGAGTTTGAGTATTTCATCCTCGGTGTTTATCTGCTCACGGATATCAAGAAAGAACTCGCTGTTGCCAGCCAGCATTGGGACCATATTGGCAGGTTTGCTTTCCAATGATTCTATCGAAGAGATATTGCACAATTTTGAAATCGCAGGGGAAAATCCTTCCAACTCGTTTCCTGCCTGGTTGACGCGATAGAGTTTTAAGGGTTCTCTGTTCGGAATATTCGAGGTTTTTCGAGTGTTTCGGATGGATGTCACCAGTTGCTGCATCGCGTTGAATCTCTCATTTATTACCGAATCAACCTCCCCACTAACCGGCCAAGAGGCAACAATCAAACTTTGTGAGGGTTCACGCTTTTCCAAGTGATGCCAGATTTCTTCTGTGATGAATGGCATGAAAGGATGAAGCAATTTGAGCAGCGATTCGAAATGGGTAATCGTCTTGTCGCATGTGGCTTTATCAATATAGCCACCTTGCTCTGGCTTTACCAACTCCAGATACCAAGAGCAGAAGTCATCCCAGACCAATTTGTAAATTGACATCAGCGCTTCAGAAAGTCTGTATTTGTTGAATAGGCTGTTGATTTCTGTAGTTTCAGCGGCAATCTTTTGTCCAAGCCAATCAGTTGCGGCCTTGTTACGTTCGGTGAGTTGTTGGTCTGTTGTTGAAGT
>JBJTQS010000269.1:0-3394 GCA_046075765.1 Bacteroidota bacterium | reverse complement strand
AAGTGGCAAGTGACAAGTGACAAGTGACAGGCTCAGGGCAAGTCGTCCATCGTCCATCGTAAATCGTCCATCGTCCATCGTCTATTGCCTCAGGTACATATCCAACCAATTGAAAAACGTCCTATACCACATAATGCTGTTTTGTGGTTTGGTTACCCAATGGTTCTCGTCGGAGAAGGATAGGAATCGGGCGGGAACGCCACGCATGCGGGCGGCGGTGAATGCTTCCATGCCTTGACTGATTGGCACTCGGTAATCAAGGTCGTTGTGAATGACCAGGATCGGTGTGTCCCATTTATCTACAAACTTGATGGGGTTGAATTCTGTGTAAGCTTTGGGTGTGGGCTTGTCGAAATATGAACCACCCATGTCGAAGTCGGCGAAGAACAATTCTTCGGTTGTGCCATACATACTCTCCAAATTGAATACGCCGCAGTGCGATACGAATGCGCTGAACCGCTTGTTGTGGTTTCCGGCTAACCAGTAAACCGAATAGCCACCGAAGCTGGCACCAACTGCTCCTAATCTTTTCTTGTCAACATAAGGTTCGCTGCTTACATCATCAATGGCGCTCAACAAATCCTGCATGGCTTGTCCACCCCAATCGCCTGAAATCTGGCGATTCCATTCGGTACCGAAAGAAGGTAGTCCTCGACGATTAGGAGCAACGATGATGTAATCATTCGCTGCCATCAATTGGAAGTTCCAGCGGTAGGAGAAGAATTGTGAAACCGTGCTTTGTGGTCCGCCTTGGCAATATAGCAATGCAGGGTATTTCTTGTTGGGGTCGAAGTTGGGTGGGTAGATGACCCAGGTGAGGATGTCTTTACCGTCGGTTGCTTTCACCATGCGTTTCTCCACCTTGCCCATTTGAATCGTCTTCAACATTTCATCATTGGTGAAGGTGAGTTGCGTGGGCTTTCCGGTTTTGAGGTCGATGTTGTACAGTTCAGTAGGCTCCGACATGCTCATGCGTGCAGCCACCATCGTGGTGGCTTTACCGTCCGACCAAAGCGTAAAACCCGTATAGTCGGCCTGGTCGGTGGTGATTTGGCGGATAATAGGTTTCTTTTTCATGTCGGTGGTGATGCTCCAAATCTGGTCGGTGGCATTGATGCCGCAGATGAAAAAAACCTCTTTGCCGGAGGGCGACCATTGGTATGAATCGATGCTGTAATCGAATCCTGAGGTCATTTCCGTTTTAGTGCCGGTCTTGAAGTCGTAATTGAATAAACGGTTACGGTCGGCTTCGTATTTTGGAGTTTCCATGCTCAGCCATGTGAGGCGAGTGCCGTCTGGTGAAAAGGCAGGCTTGGTGTCGTATCCCATCATGCCTTCGGATAGGTTGGTGGTTTTTTTAGACTCCAAATCATACAAATAAATGTCTGAGTTGGTGCTCATGGCAGCATCCGCGCCAGTGAGCTTTTTACAGGTGTAAGCAATCTTTTTTCCGTCGGGACTCCATGCAATTTGCTCGGCATCGCCGAAAGGCATCAGTGGAGAATCATATGGTTCACCCTCCAAGATGTCTTTGTACTCGCCTGCCAATCTTTTTTTCTCTTCGCTGTAAATCACATGGAAAATGTGGCTTGAGTTTTGGTCCGACCATTGATCCCAATGGCGGTACATTAGGTCGTCGTAAACTCGAGCCGTTGTTTTGTCGAGGTCGCTTTGGTAATCGCGAAACGATTCCATGGTTTTTACATCACGGGTGATCCACACATTTACTCCGTTGGGTGCAAAAGCCAGGTTGGATACATCCGTATCGGTAAAGCTTACTTGCTCCTTATCGGAACCATCGGGGTTCATCATCCAAACTTGGCTGGATCCGGATTTGGAGGAAAGGAAGAATATTTTCTTGCCAGAGGGATGCCACACAGGTGTGCTGGCTTTGTCGTTTGGTTTGGCAATTTCAACGGGAGTGCCACCTGCCATTGGTATGGTGTAAAGCGAGTTAAACCCTTTGTTGTCTTGGATGTTGAAGCGCCGAACGCCATAAACCACTGTTTTGCCGTCGGGCGATATGACAGGGTTCGAAACGCGACCCAGCATCCACATAAGTTCTGCATTAAGCGGAGCCTTGTTAATGGACTGACCAATGCTAATGATGCTTATTAACAAGCATACAATCAATAATATAGGTGATTTTTTCATAGTTGTGATGATTTACCGAATCCTGATTAAATGAAGTTCAAAATTGCTGAATTTGTAACGAATTACACCTGCAGTGGTTAAATCCAGCTTTTCAACAATCACAGGCTTTGCCAATAAAATACCCACATTCACCCTTTTTTGGACTATTTTGGTCAACACATTGTCCTTTAATTGCTACAAAGCAAACTATTTTAGAGTCTAAATTGTTTTAAAATCAATCGTTTATACGCCTAAAGACAAAATCAATAAATAATTGGACTTTATTTAAAAAATTTATTCGATTTCATGTTTGGCATCAATAAATCTTTAAATTTGATGCGATTGGGTGCGGACTATCCCTTCCTTAGCCCGATCATGATTATAGCCAGTAACAAAAACTTAACCTAATAACCTGTTTACCATGATAGGAAAAACTACCAAAATCAACCGCCTTCAGAAATCGATTTTCGTAATGCTAGCTCTCGCTGTTGTTTCGCTCTATTGTTCGAAGCATTCAACCGCACAAGTGATGTATAACGAAGGTTTTGAAATCACCAATGGTTCTGCGGTTACATACCCGTTGGCTTCGTTGCCTATTGGATGGAATCAGTTCAAATATTGTACACCCAGTCCGTTCGCAGGTTATCCAGCTGGTAACTGTTTCTCTACTTCGGTTGGTTTCAGCCGTTACGGTGCAGGATCCATCAATCCCGCGGCTTCGCCCCGCACCGGCAGCACCATGTTGGGTTTCAATTCCTACAGCATACTCGCCGGTGAGAAAGCTTATGTGGTATCGAAGAGATTGGATATCGCAACGGTAGGAGCCAGCAATGTAACTGGTTCTGTTTGGATTTACAGGGACAATGGTTTTGCTACTAACGCAGACAGTATTTCTATTTTAGCATATAGGGCTACTGGTGGACCTGCATTGAACACAAGCAATGTGCCGGTAAATGTTATCACCAGCTACCCTCGCTCTTGCACCTTGATTCCAGTTGGTACCTGTGGTGCATGGGAGCAAATCAACTTCACCATCCCCAACAGCGTATTGGCCACATGGAACACCGCGGGTATGTATGTTGCCATCATGGGGCACTCCCAAGATGGTAATAACATCTATATCGACGATTTCTCTGTGCAGGAATACCCTGCTGCTGCACCATCGGTTGTGGCAAACCAAACAGCGGTAACGCTTCAAAACACTGCCACCACTCAGCCCAACCAGTTAAACCAGTTGATTATTGGTTGCAAGATTCAAACC
>JBJTQS010000268.1:0-4342 GCA_046075765.1 Bacteroidota bacterium | reverse complement strand
CATTTAGTGAAATTAACAACTGTAATTCAAAAAAAGTTTGGTAAGGGAATCTATGCCTCCCTGATCAAATCAACCTTTTTTGCGCCAAATAAGTATCCAACCGATTCCAGCGATAAGTACGACCGACATAAACAGGTTAGTACCCAGCCACAAATAGGAATTTGAATCCAGTTCCCCGTATTTATTTTTCAATATAAAGGCAGAAATCAGGGTTCCTGTCAACACAGAAATGGTTATCAAAAACGCTCTTCGTCTATTACTCATGGTCAGATGACAACGAAAGTAAGGAAAAAATTGAGTTTATCAAACAACCATCAAGTTGCAGCCCCTGATATCACTTTCATCCATACGACCAAGAATCTCGAAGCCTCCATCCTTATTTATTCTGGCAAGATCTTTAGTTGATAGAAACGAACAGGAATGAACATTCGCCAAGTCAACGATGTTTGCCAATCCGGACCCTTCGTTTACAAAATCACCTAAGGGGTCGTGTATTGAGCGCAGAAAAACCTTCATCCAAGGAGGAGACTTGAATACACCTTCGGAGCAAGAATACGCTTGGGATAGCAACTCGGTCATCCCATATTCCGAATGAATGTTCGACACTCCTGAAGCTGATTTTAAAACTTGATGAAGTTCTGATCTTACCAATTCCTTTCTCACTCCCTTCATTCCGCCAGTCTCCATAATCAGCAAATCAGGCAGTTTCATTGGGTGTTTTTCGAATAAATCAAGCAATGCAAAAGTGACACCAATCAGCAGGCAAGGCCGTTTCAGTTCCTGCATCAGAGCAAGTTCTTGAGCTAGATCATCCAACCTATCCAAATAAAAACCACTGTCGGGAACAGCTTTTGAAATCAGCCTATCCACCATATAGACAAGCGAAGAATTTCCCCGCTCCAGATATCCGGGAAGCAATGCTAAAATGCGAAAATCAGACGGATCGCCATAAAAAAGCTTGAATGATTCGACAAAACTATCTTCATAAATCTGAGGATTGGCTACATAATGGATGGAAGGTGCAGTGCCTGTTGTTCTGCTGCTTTCAAAACGTAGGATCGGTTCAGAAATAGAATCGTGAATTTTATGGCTTTTGAAAAACTCCACGGGCATGAACGGGATGGATGACATTGCATCAACTGAATTCGGATTGATACCTAAATGCCGGATGAATTCTCTGTAAGCAGGGACGTGGGCTGCTTGGTACTTAAATAATCTCAAAGCAAGCTCCTCAAAGCGCTTTTCTACGGGTTCCGCACCAACATGGCTATCCGCATCCAGCGACTTCGCTGCTTTCCAAATCAAATCGGCTTCGTAAATGGGGTAATGGTGTTGCAAATGGCTTAAATGGATTAATTTGGCGCCATAAAATTAACCCAATTATTCCTCGTATGAGAAAACTAGCCTGGGGTTTGATCATTGCTGCACTGGCCATGATTTTTGCACTACAAAATGCAGATCCCGTTCCTGTTCATTTTTTCTTCTGGAAAATTGAAAGCGTTAGCCTGGCAATGGTATTGTTGATCACATTCATTTCGGGTGTAATTACAGGTCTTATGTTTTTAGCCCCTAGGCTAATGAAAAAATCGAACCAAGACAAGATGAATACTGCTCGAGATACCAAAAGTCAACCAAACCAAAACAGTCTTTGATTGTTCATCATCCAATAGCAAATAACCAAATGTCCATACCTGTAAACGTTTACGCTGAATCAACACCGAACCCATCAGCTTTGAAGTTCGTGTCCAGCCGAATGCTGCTTTTTGAAGGCTCAGTGGAATATTCCAGCCCACTAGAAGCACAGATTTCTCCATTGGCACAAGGCTTATTCTCCTTCTCCGGAGTAAAATCCGTGTTCATTTCTTCCAACTTCATAACTGTTACCAAAGAGGGCGAAATTGACTGGTATGAGATCTCCAACATACTTCGAGAATATATCCGTGGATTTCTGATGTCGGGAGAAAAGGTTTTTCTTTCGAACCCCTTGGAGTCCTCCCCTGAAGCAGAAAAACACAACGATACTGCTTCCGCAACTCCCGAACCAATAGAAAGTCCTGATTTGGACAAACGAATCCTACAATTGCTGGAAGAGTATGTCAGCCCTGCCGTAGCTCAAGATGGCGGAGAAATACAATTCCGTTCATTCAGGGATGGGGTGGTAACAGTGGCGCTACGTGGTTCTTGCAGTGGTTGCCCGTCCTCTACCCTCACCCTCAAATCAGGCATAGAAACCCTTTTGAAAAGCATGATGCCCGAAGTGAAAGAAGTGGTTGCTGCAGCCGACTGAACTTTCAATTACTATCTTTGTAAAAAATCCAATGCAATCATCATGTTTTCACGTCTGATAACGGTACTTCTTTTTACGTTGTTTTTTTCAGAAGCGGCATCAGGACAAAAGCTTTGGACTTTGCAAGAATGCATAGAATATGCCAGGGCAAATAACATCAACATAAAGCAGGCTGCATTATCATCCGAACTTGCTCGGGTCAGCCGGGATCAAAGCTATACCACCATGCTTCCTACTGTGAATGGAAGCTCATCACATCAGCGTTCATTCGGTAGGTCTGTAGATCCATTCACAAACTCCATCACTGAAAACGAGACACGCACCACCAATTTCTCTGTTTCATCCAATGTTACCCTTTTCGGTGGATTGCGTTTACAACACAGTCTTGCCCAAAGCAAATACGAATACCTTCAAAGCCAGGAAAACCTTGCGAAAATCAATAACGATATTTCGCTGAATGTTGCTGCAGCTTACCTGCAGGTTTTGTTTTCGATGGAATCGCTGAAGCTAGCGCGAGATCGGGTAAATGCTGCCACAGAAACGCGCAAGAGCACAGCCAAAATGGTTGAGACCGGTATGATGGCCCAAGGGAACCTGTTGGATGCGGAAGCTGCTCTTGCTTCAGAGGAACTCGCATTGGTGACAGCGGAAAACTCCCTGAACAGTGCCAATATTGCCATATCCCAACTTTTGGAATTGGACAACGCTTCAGATTTCATCATTGCGACTCAGCAAGTGGAAATACCCAGTCAATCAACCGTAATGATGAAGCCGGAAGAGATTTATGCTGCTTCATTGAAAACTCTACCTGAAATCCGAGCATCTGAATACGGGATAAGTGGTGCCAAAAAAGGATTGTCTTCAGCGAAGAGTAGTTTGTTTCCGTCCTTGAATCTTTTCAGCTCCATCGGTACATTTTATAACGAAGGCGGTTACACGCAACTGTTGGGAGAAACCCCTTTCGACGAACAGGTGCGAAACAACCAAAGCAAAAATGTAGGAATCAGTCTTTCCATTCCATTGTTCAATGGGTGGTCTGTACAATCCAATATTAAAAGATCAAGATTGAACTTGGAAAACGCCATGCTACAAGACGAGCTTACGAGAAAGCAGGTTTATAAGAGCGTTGTGCAAGCACATGCCGATGCTACCGCAGCTATGAATCGATACAATGCATCTACCAAAGCGAAAAGCTCTGCAGATGAAGCTTTCAATTATGCGCAAAGGAAATACGATGTGGGGCTTATCAGTTTCATCGAGTTCATCAACATCCGCAATAATAAATCACGCGCTGAATCCGAATTGATCCAATCGAAATACGATTTCATATTTCGGTTGAAGGTCTTGGACTTCTACTTGGGTAAAAACCTTTCATTCTGATATAACATGGCTTCGAAAAAAACGAAGAGAATCCTGATTTACGGCGTTATCACTGTTGTAATTCTTTTGGTTGTTGCCCGCAAGGCGGGATGGATTGGCGGAGAAGACCACCTCCGTGTAAACGCTGAACCTGTTACAAGGGAAACCATCACGGAAACGGTTACCGCCAGCGGTAAAGTACAGCCGGAAACCGAAGTGAAAATCGCATCAGACGTTTCCGGAGAAGTTGTTGATCTTCTCGTAAAGGAAGGCGATGTGGTACAGAAAGGAGCACTGCTGGCCAAGATCAATCCTGAAATTTACATTTCTGCATTCGATCGCGTTGCTGCATCGGTGAACACCTCAAAAGCCAACCTGGAGAATGCCAAATCGCGTTTCAAACAGGCTGAATCGCAGTTCCAGAAAACGGAATTGACTTACAACCGGAATAAAAAATTGTATGACGACAAAGTGATATCCGATTCTGAATTCGAAACCGTTCGCTCTGCTTACGAAGTGGCGAAAGCGGAGGTGGATGCTGCTCGCCAAAGCATTGCAGCTGCCGAGTTCGGCGTGAAAAGCGCTGAAGCCTCATTGGCGGAATCAAAGGAGAACCTCAACAAAACCTCCATCTTCGCTCCTGTGGATGGAACTATTTCCAAACTTAGCGTTGAGCGAGGTGAGCGTGTTGTTGGA
>JBJTQS010000267.1:0-4044 GCA_046075765.1 Bacteroidota bacterium | reverse complement strand
TTCGTTAAACCAAATCACATAAAAAAATGAAAAAAATCTTATATCTAATGTCCTTTTTCTTGATTTCAAGTTCTGTATCGATTGGCCAGAATATACAATTGGGTACTTATATAGGACATCAAACCCCTGCCTCACTTGAATTGTATTTCGGTAAATTCAGAACACTGTCGGGAACCAGTTATGGTGGCACGCTAAGTTTTGGACAAGGTCCAGGAGGCACCAACATCTACCGCAATTCCTGGGTCGAACTCCAGTACAATTACAAGAGCGCCGATTTGAGCTATTTCGATTACACACTCAACAGGCAGTTTGATGCCGGAACCCTTGAGATGCACAACATCCTGTTAGGCCCTATCAAGGAAGCACATTCTGGCCGTTTACGCCCATATGGGGGTGTGTTGCTAGGTGGTACTGTGTTGGTTCCGCAATTCACAACCAGTGAGTTTCGCTTTACCGCTTCTTTTGTTGGTGGAGCCAAGCTTGATATCACCGATCGGATCGGAGCACGATTCCAGGCGCAGATGCTCATGCCGTTTTATTTTTCAGAGACTCAAATCGGTTGGAGTCCTCAGTATGGAACCACGGCAGGACTGTCTTCGTCTTCCGTTATTTTTTCTGCCTCCTTCAATGCAGGAATATATATCAATTTGATGAAGGATTTGGAGAATTAATCCGAGCAGGAAATAACCAAACCCATTCAAGTAAAAAGTCCATGCAATCAAGCATGGACTTTTTTGTTATACTGCAAGAAAAGATCTCCTTACCTTCTTGGCAATCCTCTTCCACCACCTGTTCCTCCTGGTCTTGACATGCCGCCCCCTTGGAAGGATCCTCGGTTTTCTTGAAACCCACTGAAACGGTCATTGGCTCTAGCCCTATTAAGGGACTCGTTATTCATTCCGCCGGACCCTCTGATTGATGAGGGATTGGCATTTTCCCATCGGCCCCCATTGTTCTGCTGCCAACCACCATTCTCATTTTTAAATACGTTTCCTTCTTTGTCGGAGAAAACATTATTTGGTCGAGTGCTAGGATTTAATCCACCGGCTTTGCCTCCATTATTTCCACTACCATCTCTTCTCGGCATTCCCGAAGTGACACCACTGATTCCTCCGGGCCGGTTATAGATATTTTGCCTTGGTCCAGAATAATTGTTTGCGTATCCACCCGGTCTGCCTGCCATGGTGTTGGGTCGAGGGCCATAGTATCCTCTGCTTGGTCCGTAATAACGGGGCGGATAATAATAGTGAGGATAATACATCGGAGGACCAAACCATGCTCCGCCATAGGCGTATGACGGGCCTCCGAACCCAAAGCTCCAAGGACCTGTGGTGTAACCAATCGACATGCTCCATCCGGTCCAGGGAGAGTAGTGCATTCCAAATCCCCATGTGCATGGTCGTGAGTAATACGTTGTACCATACCAGGGGCTGTAGTACCAACCTGTGCCATATACCACAGTTGGTCCGTAAACATATGCCCCCATGTATCCAGGAGTGTAACCAACATATACCACATCAGGTGTGTGGTCGTAGATGTAAACGTACTTGGTGTTATAGGCGGAGCTGCTCGCTGGTATGTTGTCGACACCGGCAGGTCGCGAGGTGCTTACTTCCCATGGACCATTGGTGCTTTTACTCTCGAACCAAATGCCATTATCAATCAAATAGTAGATGGAGCCCGCCCTCAAAACAGTTTTGGAGGCGTTATCAGCCAAATACAAGGATGTGCCTTTAATCGGTTCGAATTTTGGTTCGCCATCGTACGTTACGGTCACGTTTTTCCCAGCGGTTTTCCGATCCACCGTAGCTGTTTGAGGTACTTGTGCATCTAAAACCGCATCCTTGGCTTGCGGAGTCCCAGGCACACTGGCAAGTACTGCATCCATATCCGAGCCAGGAGGGATTTTGGCGAAATCAGCTGGTAAGCTATCGGGTGATACAAACAACCACGGACCTTCCATATTTGCAGATGTGTACCATCTACCTGATTTCAAGATGAAATTTTTCTGGTTATCGATATGTTTGAAAATGTAATCATCCGTATTGTCAGCAAACAATAAGCCTGTACCCGCTATGGGAACAAAATTCGGACTTCCTTTGGTTTGAATTAGCTCGGCAGGAGCCGTGGAAACGATGATTTCAGGTATGAGTCCATCGTCGGTCTTCGATATCTGGTTACTGGTATCGGTTGGCTGATTGTTTTTTTCCATTGCTTTTTTCACGGCAGCCGGTACGTTTTTGGTAGCAGTCCAACCCGTTTTTACAGCATTGGAGTTCATCCATTGGTCTCCCCCATACAAGTAATATGGTTTTTCATTTACGTACTTGAAAATGATGAAAGGGGTGTTCACCAAGCGCTGCACTTCCGACCCCGTCACGCTTTCGAATTTCGGTTCTCCGTCAATCAGTACCAACACCGCAGGTTTGTTACGGTAAAAGATCACAGGTGCATCGTTTTTGAAATCGGTTCTACTTTGCTTTGAATCTGTCCGCTCCAATGATGTGATCAATTGGTCGGAGGAGCCAGAGAAATTCCATCCGGGTACGGATGCAGAAATGCCTGTTTTCATTTTTTCTAGGTCGATGGTTGAATCCGCTACGGCAAACCGTACGCGTGTGATCGCTGCAGACCTCAGGAAATAGGTGTGTTGGTCGCGATCAATTTCCAAATTAGCCGTGAAAAACAAAGCTCCGAACATGGGTTCCTGCTTACCTGCAGGTGTGATAGAGAAGGCAGCGGTACCGCTCAACTCGTTTCCATTCAAGGTTTGGGGTTGTGGTTGATAAACTACAACAAGTCCTTGATCGATTTGAACCTCCTTTGGCCATGCAGCACGGTGCTCCTGCGCTAGAGCAAATGATGGGTTTAGGTGCAGCGTTGTCGCCAATATGATGGCAACTAATGCAACGTAGGGTTTCATACTGTTTGTGTTTTGATTCAAAAATAGATGACCTTGAGCAAATGGAATGACTTTTCTTAAGATTTTACTCCTTTTTCAACTTGCTGAAGGTTTTTTATTCATGAAGTTATGGCAATATGCGTTTTTACGGATTCCAAATAGTTGATTTTATTCTTTGTAGCTCATTCCTTGAAAACGCTTTCTTTATTACTTTCACCACCATAATATAATCTAAATTACCAAGTCCGCTATTATGATGAAAATCAAGCCCATTAAAGTGTATTTTTTACTGTTTGTTTGCTGCTGCACCTATTCATTGGCAATTGCCCAAGGAGATGGACCACGCACCTATCTCCTTGCGCCCAAAGGTGTGACTGGTATCAACATCAAATGGTTGAACCTAGATCAAAATATAACTCCGCCCAATATCTTTACTCCTGGTGCATCCATTCAGGTAAATGTTTATCCGGTTACCCTGTTTCATACATTCGCCATCAAGGGCGTTTACACACAAGCATATTTCATGGTCAATCCCGGGTCTGTAACCGCCACAGCCACCAATGTTTCCCCAGTGCTACCCATACCCGATGGTTTTAAGCTATCTGCTGATGGCCTATCAGATGGTTTTGCGGGCCTCAGGGTAGGTCTGAAAGGTACGCCTGGTATGAGTGTGTCCACTTTCCTGGAAGAGAAAATGAGGTTCTCAATGTTTGCTGACGTTCGTTATTGGTATTCCGGAACATACGATTCCAAAAAGCTGTTGAACTTGGGTAGCAACAGAAGCACCCTGCAATTTTCATTTCCTATGGCAATTCCCTTGAATAAAAAACGGGAGCGTGCAACATGGTTGGAGCTTTCTCCCGCAGTCGAGTTTTTTGCAGATAATACGGACCCCTCCAGAGGCAATAATGCACAAACGATTTCGCAGACTCCGCTTTACATGTTGGAGAGTCATCTTTCCCATAATTTCAATAAGAAATTCTGGAGCTCTGTCAGTTTACGGTACCGTCAAGGTGGCGAGACAGAAGCGGATGGAAAGCCCGATGACAACGAGATGCGAATCCTAGGCGCCGCCGTTGGCTTAGGTTATCAAGTGCTCCCGTTCCTAGGTTTGAATGCCGATTATGGACAGATCCTGTATG
>JBJTQS010000266.1:0-9318 GCA_046075765.1 Bacteroidota bacterium | reverse complement strand
GCCAAAGTATTGGTACAATTCGGCGAATCGGATTTCCAAGCATTCTCCAAAGCGGACCATGAGCAAATTGTGAACACAGTTAATTTTTTCAATCCCGGAAATGCTACCTTGATTACCTATCCAAGCACAGACCACTATTTTGCCAAATCAGGAACCATGCAGGAGGCCTATGACAAATATGTGGGTGGTAAAATCCAACAACTTTTTGATGAGTACAATCCGGATGTTGGATCATCGGCCGTAAAATGGAGTAATGAAGTTATTTCCAGATAAGGAGCAATGATGATAAAGAAATTGGCTTGAAGAATTCCATGATAGCCGATCCAAGACAACTTAGACCACCATCGATGATACCTGCTTGGTAACCTTGATTATTTGTAACAATGAAAAAGTTGGTCGATATCAATTGTGCTGTGATTTCAAATCCAATAGTCCTTTAATGCTTCGCATTAGTAGGCGTCAAGGCCTGTATAGGTTTGCATATCATGATATAACACCAGTAAAAAAGTACCTAATGGAGTTCCTTGTGAATTAAGTTTGACTGGCAGCGAAAGACTTATCGTTCTGCTTTAAATCAACATTTTGGTTTGATTATGTATCCATAAAACCAAATTAATAAATTGACATTCTGTTATTTATGAATTTAAATAGTACTATGTATTACATAGTACATTGTAAAGAATATATCTTTGCCAAGAATAATAACCGCTCGTCGTACATCCCCAAAACACAAAAGGCCAACACCCGACTTAGTAATTTTAAAACACACATATAACAAACAACTTATCATCAATGGAATTACAAATAGAGAATCTCTCAAAAACCTATCCTAATGGCGTTAAAGCACTTGATAATGTGAGCCTCAACATACCCAGAGGCATGTTCGGGCTGCTTGGCCCAAATGGAGCAGGTAAATCAACACTGATGCGAACGATAGCGACGCTGCAAGAGCCTGATAGCGGAATCGTGCAATTGGGTGAGTTGGATGTGCTGAAAAACAAGATGGAGGTGCGCAAGCATTTAGGATACCTCCCTCAGGAATTCGGAGTTTATCCGAAAATAAGCGCTTACGACATGCTAGACCACATAGCCATACTGAAAGGAATACGAAATAATCGAAAGGCCCTGGTTGAGGATCTACTTAAAAGGGTAAACCTTTGGGATGTACGCAAGAAAGCCTTAGGCGGCTATTCGGGAGGCATGAAACAAAGGTTCGGTATTGCTCAAGCATTGATTGGCGACCCAAAACTCATCATCGTGGATGAACCTACCGCCGGGCTCGATCCCGGTGAACGAAATCGATTCTATAACCTCTTATCAGAAATTGGCGAACAAGTAATCGTAATATTAAGCACACATATTGTTGAAGATGTAAGGGAACTATGCAGCAGGATGGCCATCATAGACAAAGGAAGTGTCTTGTTCGCAGGGAGCCCATCCGATGCATTGAAAAGCGTTGAAGACAAAATATGGAGCAGCACCGTTCCCAAAAGCAAAGTTCAAGAGCTTTCGGCAACACTTCCTGTAATATCCACCAGAATGGTTGGGGGGCAACCCGTTCTTCATGTTTTCAGCGACAACATACCTGCAGAGGGCTTCACACAGGTAAAAGCAGACCTCGAGGACGTTTTCTTCACATACATCAAGGGATTCAAACAAAACTTAGCCGTTTAACTACTGCATCATGTTCCTTAACATTCTTCGTTTCGAATTGCGTTATTGGTTACGTCAGCCAATAGCTTACATTTTTTTGCTGATTAATGCGTTACTCGTTTTCGGTGCAACAGCCAGTGATGATATCACCATAGGTGGAGGTACGGGAAATGTTGCAAAAAACGCTCCTTATGTGATAGAGAACTACTACGCACTTTTCTCTTTGTTGTGCCTGCTTATTATCACAGCATTTATGAACAGTGCCGCTGCACGGGACTACACCGAAAAAACAAACCAGATATTGTTTACCACTTCAGTACGTGAAAAAGAATTCCTTTTAGGCCGTTTTTCGGGAGCTCTTTTAATCAGCATCATTCCATATCTGGGAATTACGCTTGGCAGTGTAATAGGAAGTTTCATGCCATGGATTGAACCGGAAAGGATTGGACCTAATTCATGGTCCGCCCATTTCAATGGCTTAATGGTTTTCGTAATCCCAAACCTTCTTTTCGCAGGCTCCATCATATTCAGCATTGCCGCATTGACACGGAACACATTGATGTCATTCATCGGCAGTATCGCCTTACTAGTTGGATACCTGATATCCCAAACAATGATCCGCGACATAGAAAACGAATTCTTAGGTGCCATATTAGATCCATTCGGACTAAGAACATTTTCAGTTGTAACCAAATATTGGACTGTTGATGATCGAAACAATTTGACTATTGGATTTGAAGGATTGTTGTTGTTAAACCGCTTGGTTTGGATGGGGATTGGAGCATTGATTTTCGCTTTCACATTATCCCGATTTAAATTTTCGGAGAACGCAAGGCCAGGGAAAAAGAGCAACACAGATGAGCCAAATTTTAATATTCGTCATTTGGGTCCAATCAAAGCAATCAAGCCCGAGTTTGGTCTGGCATGGAGCTTTAAACAACTGTTCAGCCAAGTTCGCATTGAGAGTATTTCCATCATGAAAAATGTGGCCTTTTTGGTCATAATGCTTTTTGGAGTAGTAAATCTTATAGCATCAATGGGATTTGCAACATCCCAAGGTTATGGACTTACAGCCTTCCCTGTAACGTATAATATGGTGGATATAATACAAGGTAATTTGTACCTCTACATTGTTGTGGTTATCACTTTTTACACGGGTGCAATCGTTTGGAAAGAGCGTGAAGCGAAGGTGCATGATATTTATGATGCCCTTCCCTACCAGGACTGGATTCCAATGGTGTCAAAAACACTTGCTATGTTCAGTACGGTACTAGTACTCCAAATTACAGGAATATTCATTGCCATAACAACGCAATTGCTGAATGGGTTTACAGATCTAAGAATAGACGTATACGTCATAAAATTACTGGTTTCCGATAGCTTCACTTTTTTAGGACTGATAACCTTGAGTATTTTTATTCACTCGTTGGTCAACAACCGATACTTGGGTTATTTTCTATTTGTAGCATTACTTATAGTGAATTCATTCGTTTGGCCGGCATTGGATATACAAAGCAATCTGATAGTTTATGGTGGAACACCATCCATGATCTATTCTGATATGAATGGATTCGGACCATTTTTATTCGCAAAATTGGCCTTCCACAGCTATTGGCTTTTTGCAGGTTTTATTTTGATGGGTATTTCGCTTCTTTTTTGGGTAAGAGGTAGAGAACAAGACATACGGATTCGCACACGTATCGCTTTTGCGAGATGGCCTAAACTAAAACCATCATTGATATTACTTATGTTGACTTGGTTTTTTTGCGGATCATGGCTCTATTACAACACGAAAATTGTGAACGAATACAAAACTCCTGACGCATTTCAAAAGATATCTTCTGATTATGAAAAAATGTACAAAAAATATGAAAACAGTCCACAGCCCAGGATTATTTCCGTTGATTTTAAAATAGAATTATATCCTGAAAAAAGGAGATTAGAGATGATTTCCACCGAATGGTTGAAGAACAAAACAACAACTGAGATAGACACACTGTTCTACACGCTTTCACCATCATATGACTCAGATATAATTATCAAAAATGCGAAAACAACATTGATGGATACAGTGCATAGATTCGCCATCTTTAAATTAAACACCCCGCTGCTTCCAGGAGATTCCATAATGGTTGTAAAGAAAATGTATTACGAACCTAAAGGGATAGAAAATGAAATATCCGTAACCTCGATAGTTGAAAACGGCAGCTTTTTCAATACGGAAATCCTTCCTTTTCTGGGATATCAACCAGCATATGAAATATCAGATAAAAACGATAGGAAGAAGTACGATTTACCTGTCCGACAAAGAATGCCACTTTTGAGTGATGATCCTTCAAAACGAATGAACAGTTACATAAGTAATAATTCAGATTGGGTACAGGTGCGAAGTGTTTTCGGTACATCTGGCGACCAGATAGCTATTGCACCTGGTTCACTTATAAAGCAGTGGAAATCGAACGGAAGAAACTATTTCGAATATGTCCTCGACCACAAATCATTGAATTTCTATTCTTTCATGTCGGCCCGTTATCAGGTTAAAAAGAAAGTCCACAATGGAATCCAATTGGAGGTGTATTATGACCAAAGGCATGCCTATAACGTTGACAAGATGTTGCTGTCGATGGAAAAATCCATCGACTATTACTCAAGTAATTTTGGACCCTATAAGCACAAACAAGCCAGGATTATCGAGTTTCCTCGATATGCAAGTTTTGCACAAGCGTTTCCCGGCACCATGCCCTATTCTGAATCAATCGGGTTCATTGCTAACCTGGAAGATGTTGAAGATATAGACATGGTTACTTATATAGTTGCACATGAAATGGCCCATCAATGGTGGGCACACCAGGTGGTAGGCCCTGAGATGCAAGGATCAACGCTATTAAGCGAATCACTTTCGCAATATTCGGCTCTTATGGTGATGGAAAAGATGTATGGTAAAAGCCAAATGCATAAGTTCCTTCGTTATGAGATGGATAGATACCTCAGCTCACGCGGAACGGAATCAGACAAGGAGTGTCCGCTACTGGAAGTTGAAAACCAAGGATACCTGCATTACAACAAAGCCAGTGTGATCATGTTCCACCTGAAGGAGATAATTGGAGAGCAACAAGTAAATAACGCGCTAAAAAGCCTGGTTGATAGTTTTGCATACCGTGAACCTCCCTACCCCAACGCAAATGACTTGGTGGGAAGATTGGAGCAGCAGACACCTGATAGTCTACGCTATCTCATCAATGACCTATTCAAAATAATCACCTTGTTCGACAATCGGGTCTTGGAAGCGAATGTGAAAATAGTTGATCAAGGTTATGAAACGACGCTTAAGATCCAAGCAACCAAGATGTACGCAGATTCTATGGGCAGGGAAACTCCTGCGAATTTGGATGACTGGATTGAAATCGCTGTTCTGGAAGAGCCGGCAAAAGGTAAAAGATATGGCAAGCCCATTGAATCAAGGAGGGTGCGCATGCGTGACAAGGTGGCTACCTTTACCTTTGTGACCAAACAAAAACCCTGGCAGGCCGGAATTGATCCCTTTTACTATTTGGTAGACCGGATACCAGATGACAATTTGAAAAAAGTATCCGAGGTGGCCATTCGGAACTAAAGCCATCAACTAAAATTATTCCCCACATGTTTTCAAAAGAATTCCAGCAAATAGTAGATTTCAGAAGATCAAATAGAGCTTTTGATTCCGAAATTAACATACTGGATGAAGTGGTTCAAAAAAGCATTGAAAGGGCAATCCTATCCCCCAACAGCAGCAATATGCAACTTTGGGAGTTCCATTGGATCCAATCAAAAGAACAGTTGGACATCTTTGTACCGCTTTGTCTTGGACAAAAAGCGGCCAGAACGGCAAAACACCTGGTTGTTTTTGTTACCAGACGAGACAAATGGCGTCAGAAGGCTGAATGGAATCTGAAAATGATAAAAGAACAAATAAAAGGCCAACCCAATAAGATTCAAAAGAAAGCCATTGACTACTATGGCAAGTTAATGCCGTTGATTTATGCCAATGATATTTTTGGAATTATGACCTTAGTGCGAAAATCAATCAGTTTCTTTATGGGAATGAGGAAACCGTTCTACAGGGCAGGCGGGTCCGCATCACAACGAATAGTTGCACATAAATCGTGTGCTCTAGCTGCCCAAACTTTTATGCTTTCAATTGCTGCTGAAGGTTATCACACTTGTCCTATGGAGGGTATGGATGAACTACGAATAAAAAAAGCACTTAAACTGCCTCCTGGTGCTGAGATAAACATGGTTATTGCCGTTGGTAAAGGAACGGAGGAAGGTGTTTGGGGGCCGCGCCTCAGGGTTCCAAATGAAGAAGTTATTTTCAAATATTGAAATAACACAAAAGTATTTCTACGAATTTTAAAATGGGGATCCTATTAATTCAGTATTCATAATTACAAAACCATAAACAGAGTTGGAACAAAGACATAGTTATCACCTCACTTTTATGAATTTGATGAGAAATAGGTTTATAATCAAATGATGCATTAATTAAATTATCGACAAAATAAAATTCAATAAAAACCATAAGATAGATGAAAAATGCACTTCCCGTCATCGCTTTGTCTCTTATTGCATCATTTGCATCAGGACAAAATTCAAAAAACATTTCAGTGGTCAAATTCCATGGAATAAATGCATCGGATGCTTTTGATATCACACTAAAAAAGGGGACGAGTGAAGCCCTTACAATTGAAACAGATGAAAAACTATTGCCTTACGTACGAAGTGATGTGAAAAACGGATTGCTTTATTTATCACTTGATAAAAATACGCCCAAAATTTTGGCTAAAAAAAACGTAAAAGCCATAGTAACCATATCAGACCTACAAAAGATTACACTGTCGGGAGCTTGCAAAATCAAATCAGTCGATCATTTTAGTACAAAAATGTTCAATGCCGATTGCAGCGGAGCAAGCATACTTAATTTAAATTTAAGTGCAGAGCAAATGAGCATTAAGGCATCAGGAGCAACCGATATAAAACTTAACGCCACAATAACAAGCATATCTGAAATGGATTTATCAGGTGCTTCCGTAATTGATATCAATGGCAGCACAAAGAGTTTGAAATTAGACATGACAGGATCATCCAATTTTAAAGCTATCGGCTTTATTACAGATTCTGCAAATATCAACTCATCTGGTAGCAGTGAAATGTCCATATACGTAAACGAAACTTTGAACGTGATTTCTAGCGGTATATCGAAAATCAATTACAAAGGCTCGCCTTCTTTAAAACTTAATAGCACTGGATTGTCCAAGGTCAACAAAATATGAATATTGAAAAATGTTTTGTGAAGGCCCATGAATTTAAAAACACAAAACAAACGGTTATAGCTTTTGAAATTTGCAAAATAAGGCGTCAATTATTAATTTTGGGTATTACATAGTTTTTCAAAAAGCACATAAAAGAAAAATGAAACCATCAATTCTTCTTCTTTTTTTGGCAGGAATTGCATGTTATAGCCAAAGTTCACAAGCTCAAGGTTCTTATATGGATATCATATACGAACCCGACTCATGCTTGCAAAGCGATATAATCTTTTCGGTTAATACAAACTTGACAATAGAAAATTTGATTGAATGGGATTTTGGCGACCCATCAAGTGGCTCGAGTAACACCTCGGATCTGGGCTCTCCTGCTCATACCTTTTCAGATACAGGCACTTTTGTAGTCAGTTGCATTTTGCAAGTGAATTGTGGAGGACCTATCGATCCATTCAATCCAATCAGCTTCCCCTGTTTTTACATTGACACCATCTATACGACCATAAGAATTTTCGATTGCGAATCGATTGATTTTTGTGGCGTGTATTTCCCAAATGCCTTCACACCGAATAACGACGGTATCAATGAAACTTTTGGGCCTAGCAACATCTGCGAATTTGAATCTTATGATTTAGCTATTTTTAACCGATGGGGACAACCGGTTTTCCAAACATCCAGCCCGTCCAAACATTGGGAAGGATCAAACAAAGGCATTAGATGCGCCACTGGGGTTTACACCTATGTCTTGCGATACAAGTTATCATCCAAAACCCAACAGCAGAAATCGGGACGTGTCATTTTGATCAGATAACTGTTTGGTTTTATTCGATATGTAAACCATGTACTCCAAATTAACCTATTCTTTCAATGCTAAGTTGTGGAGGTATTCAGGAGAATCGGGTTGGCATTTCGTATCTATTCCAAAGGGTATTTCCAAGGAAATCAGAAACATATTACAACGTGAGGAAGAAGGATGGGGTCGGTTGAAAGCAACTGCCCGTATCCATCAAAATGAATGGAGGACTGCAATCTGGTATGATACCAAACTTGGCACCTACCTACTACCTATCAAAGCCAAAATCAGAGCAAAGGAGCGTATCATTGATGGAGACTCCATTAGTATCATTCTTATTGTTTAAATATGAATGTTGTGCGAAATGGACTAGTACAAAACAATATTGATATTTGTTAATGGATAATATTTTACTAAACAACCATCAAGAAATTTGGTCTATCTGCTTCCAAGAAACATAATTGATGTTTGGAATGTCTGTTGATGAATCATCTCCTTGATAAACCAATAGACCGACTTTACCTGGCTGGTATTTGTGCCAGTACCTGAGCCCGCCCAACTGGCTCCTGTCTTTTTTTCCGGAAGCTTTAATTTCAACTGCTTTGGGACCGTTTTCGCTTTCGATGATCAGGTCGATTTCATTGCCGAGGTGATCGCGGAAATAATACAAGCCGTTATTGATTCCTTGGTTGGATCTGTTCTTCAGAATTTCAGCAACACACCAGTTTTCGAAGATTGCCCCATACATCGGATGTTTTTTCAACCCTTCTTTGGATTTCAATTGCAGCAGTGTGCATAGCAATCCAGTGTCATGAAAATATATCTTAGGACTTTTGATGATACGCTTATTCATATTCTGATGCCATGGCTGAAGTAGGAATATGATATAACTTGCTTCCAGAATCCCTATCCATGACTGAATCGTTTTATTATCAACACCTACTTGTTTGGCGAATTCATCGCGGTTCAAAATTTGTCCGGCATGACTAGCACAAAGCTGGATCAGTCTTGTGAATGCCGACAGGTTGGAAATGTTTTTGAGTTGACGCACATCACGCTGCACATAGGTTTGAATGTAGCTCTGCATCCATCGGTTGGACTGCAGTTTCTTAGCCCGAACTTCAGGGTATCCACCGTTCAAAATATTAAACAGCACATCTGAGGATGGTAGCTTAGCGGATTTGAGTTCGGCATAGCTCAAAGGAAGCAAGGTCAGATACCCTGCCCTACCCGCTAGTGATTGTGAAATCTGTTGGTATAGGAGCAGATTATTGGAACCAGTAAGCACAAACTGTCCGCTAGCTGTTCGCTTGTCTAGCAATACTTGAATATACCTGAAAATATCAGGCACACGTTGTACTTCATCCAACACGGCCCCGTTGGGGAATTTTTGCAAGAAGCCCTTCGGGTCGGATAGGAACTCGGCTTCTGTTGAAGGGTCTTCGAAATTCACATAAGGCTTGCCTTTGAGAAGTAATTTGCTGAGTGTGGTTTTACCACTCTGGCGCGGACCGGTTACACAAAGGGCTCTGAACTGCTTCAATGCGGTTCTGGCTTCCTTCAATATGTCGC
>JBJTQS010000265.1:0-12711 GCA_046075765.1 Bacteroidota bacterium | reverse complement strand
AAGTAGAGGCCCAAGACGAAGTTCAATTACTTCTGGAAACGGTTTTAGCTGTAAAGGAGAAGTTCGCATCAGAACATGTAGTGAACATACTGCTTGGGCGCGAAGACCAAACCATAAAGTCATACCAACATTCGAAATTGGAGGTGTTTGGCGAAGGAGCCGACAAAGACCAGCGTTTCTGGACTTCCGTTGTAAGACAAGCGATACTATCGGGATTGCTGGTAAAAGACATCGACCACTATGGATTACTTAAGATAACCGCTGAAGGTAAATCCTTTTTGGAGTCCCCTTCTCCATTCCATGTAACCCTCGACCACGAATTCAACAATACAGAAAGCGATGATGATGACGAGCCGGTAACCGGTAGTGGCGGCGGTAGCGCCGCAGATGCTGAACTTTTTGCGATGTTGAAAGACCTTTGCAAAAAAGTTGCCAAACAGAAAAACGTTCCACCCTTTGTTGTTTTCCAAGAAACATCATTGGAGGAGATGGCCATACAATACCCCATCACGCTAGATGAACTTAAAAACATCAGTGGAGTTGGACCAGGTAAAGCACAGAAGTTCGGAAAGCCCTTCGTGGATTTGATTTCGAAGTATGTTGAGGAGAATGAAATCGATCGACCACAAGATCTGGTGGTTAAATCCGTAGTCAACAAGAGCGGTCTAAAAGTCTATATCATTCAAAACATAGACCGTAAGATTTCACTTGAAGATCTTGCCGAAGCCAAAGGTATCACCGTAGGAGATATCATTTCGGAGATTGAGAGTATTGTATCCTCCGGTACACGCATCGACATCAACTACTACATCAATGAGGTGCTCGATGAAGACCGCCAAGACGAAGTTTACGACTATTTCCGAACCGCCGAAACAGACAGCGTTGAAGAAGCCCTCGACGCGATAGGTGGAGACGAGTACACGGAAGAGGAAATCAGGTTGATGCGCATTCGCTTCATGAGCGAGATGGCCAACTGATTACAATTGTTTTAATTTTCCAAACCTCTTACAGCCATCCAGGCCAATAGTCCCATTCCGATAGCCAAGGATTTTTCCTCGATATCGAATGTTGGAGTGTGTACAGATGAAGTGATTCCTCTTGATACGTTGCGAGTACCCAAACGATAAAAACAAGCAGATGCTTCTTGGGAATAATATGCAAAATCCTCTGCAGCCATCCATATATCCAAATCCACCACATTCTCACTTCCGAGATATTCGACTGCAGCTTCCCTCGCCATCGCCGTTAACTCGGGTTCGTTATATAGTGCGGGATAGCCTTTTCTGATTTCAAGTTCCGCAGTAGCTCCCATTGATGTGGCGATTGACTCAACCATCGCACGGATTTTAACGTGCGCTTCGCTCCGCCATTTCTCATCCAGAGTCCTGAATGTACCTTCCAGATAGGCTTCATTTGGAATGACATTGGTAGCGCCGTTTGCTATGAACTTTCCAAAGGATAAAACACTGGGCATGGTAGGATTGGATTGCCTGCTGACTACCTGTTGCAAAGACACTAAAATGTTAGATGCAATGAGCACAGGATCAACATTCATATGCGGCATGGCTCCATGGCCGCCCTTCCCTTTCACCTTCAAATATATTTCATCGGTTGAAGCCATATAAATCCCGCTGCGGAAGCCAACCTTGCCCGCATCTATCAACGGCATCACATGTTGGCCTATAACGCCATCTGGCTTGGGGTTTTGCAAAACCCCGTCTTTGATCATCATGGATGCGCCACCGGGAAGCTTTTCCTCCCCAGGCTGGAATATCAACTTAACCGTGCCTTCGAAATCATCTTTGATACTGTTGAGGATAAATGCAGCACCTAACAACGAAGCTGTATGTGCATCATGACCACATGCATGCATGACGCCATCGTTCATCGATTTGTATGGAACTTGATTCTGCTCTGTAATAGGAAGAGCATCCATATCAGCTCGCAAAGCGATGGTACGAGAAGTAGGATTCTTACCATGAATCAAAGCCTCGATGCCTGTATTGGCCAGCTTTCGTTTCTGGGTAATGCCTATTTGATCCAATCGATCCCAAACGTATGCACATGTTTCATATTCATGGAATGACAACTCAGGATGCATATGAAGATGCCGACGCACAGCAATGGCTTCTTCGAGGTGATGCTCTGAAAGTGCTTTGATCTTTTCTTTTATATCGGATTTCATTTCAATTTTTTAAAGCTGCTAACCAATTAAAGTCCGTTAAACTTAAAAATCCAATCCCAGTGACAAATAAAACACCGGATCGCGCACAACACTGTCTTCGTATCCCCACCCCCAGTCAGCGCGAAGGAAATATCCGAAGAGCCTGCTGCGAAGTCCCCATCCAAAACCAGCAACAACCGGTTCAACCTGCCTATCCAATATTACTGTGACCGGATTTCCACCAATAACTTCAGTATTGAAATAGTTGTCTTTGCTATATGGGTCTTTGCCATCCCATGCCGTACCTACATCAAAGAAACCAACAAGTTGGAAGTTTTGAATAAAATCTGATCGGCTAGGTTTACCTAACAGATATTGGAAAACCGGGATGCGAATCTCATTATTCATCAAAGCAAAATTATTCCCGTTTCGGATGTTTTGGATAAAACCACGCATGTTGGTTGCAATGGCTTGGAAACCGAAGTTTTGATTCGGATTAACCGGTATGGAATAATCGAAAATGTCTGAGGGCACAACAGCATTATCTTGAGAACCCAGGTAATACACTATCTTCTGATCACCAAAAGAGGAACTGGCTGCCAAACGGCTTGCCCAGATAATTTGTTTGTGCAAAGGTTGGTAATGCCTCACATCCAAACCAACAACGCCTAACCAGGTTTCGGATTTATCAAGCTGTCGGAACCCCTCTGCAAAAACCTTGTAACGAAAGCCGTTTAACAGGTTCAGACCCTTAATGAGAGTGTTATCGTACACGTACTCCATCTTCACACTTCCCCAATAATCATTACGGGTAGGCTCACTGAGCGTAACATAATCGGTAGCTAATGTAACGACCCTATCGGTACGAAGCGAAACAGAGCCGCGTAAGGAAGCCAGGTCGTTGAATGGATATTTCAAAATCCATTTACCCTCATGCGTGTGGACCTTGTAATAATTGAATCCGTCAATATACTCGCGAGCCTGCCTGGAGAAAACCAAGGATTTATCGATTTTATACTTTAGGTTTTCATAGCCGAGGAAATATTCGTTGGAATTGAGATTTCCCGACAAACGAACGCCACCCGTCATTTTGTAATCATCCATCAAATCTGACACACCTACTTTGAACAGCCCGTTTAGACCGGGATCAAAATAGAATGCGCCCCCGGTATACGCTTGGTATGTGGAATTTTGCAAACTATTGTCGAGCTGCGTAATAAAATAATCCGTGGAGAATGCCAGGTCATAATTTCTTTGCTTTGGTAACCAGAAAGAATCTTGTTCAGCTAATGTCGTTTTAGTAAAGTCCGGGCTGACAGGAATTGCGGGTGAAGCAATAACAGTACTATCGCTTTTTGGAGCCGATACTATGGAAGGTTGATCAGACTTCCGAACCTTGTCAGATTTGCGGAATTCAGATTGAAAAACATAATTATCTATATCAATCTTGGATGTGTCGGATTTTGCTGTGACAGTTTGTTGTTGGACAATTACAGGAGCTTGTTCCTGCCTTGGCTGTTCATCTGACTTGACAACAGGCTGATTGGAAAATCTAGCAGCTGCAAGTTTACGTGTCTGTGTTGGTTTCGGCTTGATTGAAGCCATCTTCACCTGCTTGGGAAAATCGCGAACACCAACTCTGTATTTTCCCTCTTCGAAGTAGCTTTCCACATATTTGCCCCTGGCAACATGGTGGTTGGTGACACCAATAGCATAGTCAGTCTGTGCAATGTTTACAACCACAGGTTTGTAATGCTCGGCCGTATCGACATAAGCCAACACACTGTCTATGGTTGCTAAATACAAGTTGGAAACGCCAGATTCATCACTCAAATAAACCACACGGCCCGAATCAACCGGCATAGGCCAGGTTTCATTTGCGTTGGGGGTGTTTGTGATTCGTGTTAAAACAGAGTCATCAGGAGGATATGCAATGGAGAATAGATCCCATTGGATATTGCCTCGCATGATTCTCCCCGAGCTAGCTCCTAAGGTATCATTATCGCGATTTGAGGAAAAGTATATCGTCCTACCATCGCTTGAAAATACCGGGAATAGGTCATCGTGATAGTCGCGAGTAAGGTTGGTGGCCGTACGACTCCGAGTATTGTAAACATACACATCGGTCATGCCATTCTGAACACCAGACAGGGCTATGTCTTGACCGTTGGGAGCATAGGACATATGGAGCACCTTGTCAAAATAAAGGAACTTGGTTCGCTCGCGCTTTTTATTCCTTTCTTGATGATGATATTCCATCCACATGTGGCCTTTGTGTTCACGCATCACCGTTAAGAACCGACCGGATGGATGCCATGCCAAAACCGGTATGCTACGATCAGGTTTTTGCTGCAACGTCCTGTATCCGCCTTTTAGTAGCTTCCTACGCCTTCCACTTTCCAAATCCTTTACAAAGACCTTGTACTTGCCAATGTCATTGGTAACCCATGCCAAAAATCGGCCATCGGGACTTAACCTGATAAAGTCATGGGTCCTTCCAGCCTTGGCTTTCACTATTTCCTTGCGCTCGGGGAGTGGCGACGATATACTATCATGCTCATAATATTTTACATAATAATTATGCCAACTGCGCATAAGCCTTTTCATATTCATTCCAAGAACGAAAGAAAAACCGTTATCAACACTACGGTTAACACGGGTCATATACAACAGATTTGAGATCGATGTTTGACCGTATGTATTGGCAATGTAATTCCACATGGAATGCCCGGCAAACTCGGATTCAGTTTCAGGCATGCGATTGAATTGGATCTTGTTATTGCGCTTGAATCCGTCACGCAAGATGTCATCCTGTTCAGTACCCCATCCTTTGGAAATGTAAGCGATAAGGCCCTTCTCATACCATGCTGGTATGGTTAATAGGACCGAGCTTTGTATACGGTCCCTGAAATTTCCACCGTACATGAGCTGATGAAAAAGCACCTGAGCCACTCCGGCACGGATTTGCTCCAACAAGTTGCCATGATCGCCATCGAAATAAATCAGCACCTTGTTTCCTATTACGCGAGTGAGACCACCAGTATTACCAGTCACCTCATCACCCTCAAGCCCGATGTTCGACTGCTTCATGTCGGAGTAGCGGTTGAAAATGATGAACTGTATTCGACCACTGGTTCTGAAATCAAAAAGCTGCTCGATTCTTTCAATTTCCTTGTCAGCATGTTGACCTACGAATCTTGCATGCTCCTTGCCTCCTACATAAAAATAGGTGTCGAAATTTTTAAATCGGTAGAAGGTCCAGAGAAACTCCTGGTATTGAACCCTGTTTTTACCGAATGTGGTTTGATATCCTTGATAAAACTGAGCATCAAAAGGAGCACATACAAAAAGCAACAACAGAACCAATAGAGTCTTTTTCTCTATCCCTGATCCGAATTGGGCCACACGTCCACACATACCTGCGAATTTAATGATATTTTAAACGAATTGTACTGATAATGAGCGAGAAAAAGTCAAGTTGGAAACCTTTTAACTATCAAGGCCGTAGAAGTCCGTCCCATACAAAATCAAAAAAATGAAGTCATTTTTGGTGTTTATTTCGACCTTGGGATTGTGCCTACCTGCATCCTCACAAAATTGTTCGAGATTGTATTTGTTCGATCCCGCCGACAAAAAAAGTCACTCTGTCATCAGTCGCGACCTAAATGAATCGGCGATTGTTGCCAACGGAAAAACCTCGGCCGTTCAAACATTTAACCTACCCATCAACTGGACTGAAAAAGGTAAATCTGTGCAGCTAAAAGTGCAAGCGAACTTCGATTGCACCGACAATCTGGAGGCTCGTGATTTTGTTTGGGTATACTTTCGTGTGAATGGTCATGTATCCAAAACCATTACAATAAAAGGAATTGCAGGTGCAACCACCATACAAATATCAGATTCCATTACAGTGCCCTATGGCAGCAAGGTTACTTTGCGAGCCGCTCTGGTATGTGATTCACCAGAAGAATCGATCACTTTGAGAAAAGGTGATTTGGAAGTTTGCCAAATCGGGAAAGCTTCCCCTGTACAAATCACAACAAATGTCGAAGAGGCGCCTGTGAATTACGAACCATCCATGCAAGTGAAAAACGTTGGAAATAAGGTTAAAGTTTTGTGGCGCTCCGGGCCCAACAAAGAAAGCAACCTATTCCGTTTAGAGCGGACTGATAGCAACGGAGGATGGAGCACTGCAGGATTTGCAAAAGACGATTGCCGGGGGAACCCTATTTGCGATTATATCTTTTTCGACTCAAATCCACTCCCAACCACCATCGGTTATCGGATCGTGCAAGTAAATCGTTCCGGCAAAGAGACCGTGATCAGTGAAGAAGCACGACCAGTTGAATAAAGCATGATCATCCCTGTTCAGCATGGTAATGGTCAAATACGAGCTTTGCTTTTGCATTGCCAATAATCTGGATCAATTCTTCCATTTCAGCTTCGCGAACTTTCTTCACGGATTTGAAATGCCTCAGTAAATCCATAGCCGTAGTCTCGCCAATCCCTTTGATGGTTGCAAGTTCCGAACCGGTAAACTGCTTACTGCGCCTATTGCGGTGATGGGTGATGCCGAAACGATGCACCTCATCACGAAGCTGCTGTATAATGCGTAGTGTTTCTCCCTTTTTATCGAGGTAAACAGGAACAGAATCTCCAGGAAAATAAATTTCCTCCAATTTCTTGGCAATGCCAATCACCGCGGTTTTTCCGTAGATGCCCAAAGCATCAAGCGCCTTCACTGCAGCACCAAGCTGCCCCTTACCTCCATCCACAATGATCAATTGGGGCAGCGTTCCTCCCTCCTCCAACAATCTGGAATATCTGCGTGTAAGCACCTCCTCCATTGAGGCAAAATCATCAGGACCCGTTACCGTTTTAATATTGAAATGGCGGTACTCCGACTTCGCTGCACGACCATCACGAAAAACGCTCATGGCTCCAACCGGAAATGAACCTTGGAAATTGGAGTTGTCGAAACACTCTATATGCCTTGGCTGCTCTGTTAACCGAAGGTCCTTCATCATCTGATTCATCAACCTATCAACACGGTGCGACGGATCAAGCTTGTCGTGCTTCAGTTCCTGTTCCCGAATGTAATACATCAGGTTTTTCACCGACAAGGAAACCAAATGCTTCTTATCGCCAATCTTGGGAATGGAATACGCTACTCCCGGTATCTCCTCTTGTGGCTCAATGTTGGTGATGATTTCCTTGGATTGCGATGCATAGCGGATGCGGATATCGCTGATGGCGATAGACAGCAACTCCTCTGCTGATTCAGATAATTTCTTTTTCAGTTCAGCAGTATGGGTTTGAATGATGGAGCCATTGCTGATATGGAGGAAATTCACAAAAGCCGACTTGTCACGGTCAACGATGGTGAATACATCCACATTATGCACCGTGGGACTCACTACCACGGATTTGCTTCGGTATTGCTCCAACAAGGCAATGCGTTCTTTGATGCCATGTGCCTTTTCAAATTCCAAAGCCTGCGCATGTCGCATCATCAATTCCTCCAAGTAAGATATGACTGATTGGATATTACCTTTCAACACCTCACGAATTTGCCTGATGGATTCGTTGTATTCGTCTTCTCGCTGGAAGCCCTCACAAGGTCCCAAGCAATTGCCAATGTGATACTCCAAACAAACCCTGAACTTGCCCTTGGATATGTTCTCTTCACTGAGTACCAGATTGCAATTACGCAGTTTGAAAATCCCATTCACCAACTCAATGATGGCATAAACCATCTTCATGTTGGTATATGGACCGAAATATGCGGAGCCATCGCGCACCAACTTGCGCGTATAGTATATCCGCGGAAAACGCTCCTTGCGTATGATGATCCAAGGAAACGTTTTGTCATCCTTGAGCAGTACATTGTACTTGGGCTGGTGCTTTTTGATCAAGCTATTCTCAAGCAGAAGGGCATCCTCCTCTGTTTCCACCACCATATAGCGGATATCGGTAATATGCCTAACCAGAATTTCGGTTTTGCCACTGTCGTGATGCTCCTTGTTGAAATAGCTTGAAACCCTTTTTTTGAGGTTCTTCGCCTTGCCAACATATATGATTGTTCCCTCCTTGTTGAAGAACTGGTAGATGCCCGGATCATCGGGCAACAACGAAACAATGGTAGCAACCTGCTCTGGTATTTTGAATGTGGCCACGACTTATCAGCTATAGGACTCAAAAACCCTTTTGCGCAGGTAATTGTATTTCTTGAAACATTCTATGGCGGAGTACCATGAGATGGTGAATCCTGCAACGCCATCCAAAAAACCCAGCTTTAAAAAGTAAGCTCGAATGAATCGTACTGCTGGACTGAAAAACAACTTCACCCAGGCTGAGCCACGGCCCTTTTCAAACAAGTCTTGAGCTCCAAGTCTTGCAAACTTATCAGTTTGCCTCTGTAATTCTTCGAAGGAGTTATAGCTGAAATGCAAAATATCGCCTTCTATATGGGAAGAAGTTCCGCCAGGAAACAACTCGTATTTATCGTGCGGATTGATTCCTCCCCAGGCACCTTTACGGCGGTCGAAAAGTCGGATTTTGCGATCAGGATACCAACCACAATGTCGAATCCATTTCCCACAATAGGAAGTCAATCGGTTCATGGTGTAGCCATCGCATTTCCTGTTTTGCTTGATTTCCGAAATAGAAAGTTTCAACTCCTCCGACAGGGCTTCATCAGCGTCCAAGGATAAAACCAGATCGTATGTAGTCAAGGATGCCACATCGTTTTTTTGTTGAATGTGGCCGGCGAAGGCTTGTGAATGGAACCGTACAATAGGGTATTCGCTACAAATGGCGCGTGTGGCATCGGTGGAGTTTGAATCGAGCACCACAATTTCATCAGCTACAGACAACAGGCTTTCTATGCAACGCCGAATGTTACACGCTTCATTGAAAGTGATGATGGCTGCTGAAAGCTTCTCCATAGTTCTTGCAAAATAACGGATTCCGAGCGACTGGCAAAGGCATTTGGTTCATAGTTGTAACTTCGTGGCATCATGGCGGATGTAAATTCACTTGTTTCGAATTTGGCGCAAGGCGACCAACGGGCATTGGCCCGGAGCATCAGCATTGTAGAGAACGATGCCTCCGAGGCATTTGAGTTACTTGCATCCCTCTCGCCTAATCCATCGGTGCCTGTTATCGGCATTACAGGGCCTCCCGGCGCTGGGAAAAGCACCTTGGTAAATGCCATCATCCACCACCTCTCAAGAATTAATCCCGGCATACGAATCGCCATACTGGCGGTAGACCCCACCTCCCCTTTTACCAGTGGATCCTTGCTGGGTGACCGCCTCAGGATGACCGGTCATTTCAATAATCCGAACATTTACATTCGTAGTTTGGCGACCCGGGGACATTTGGGCGGATTATCTGCCCGAACTATTGAGGTAGTTGATATCCTCCGCTCCGCGCCTTTTGATTTGATCCTGGTTGAAACCGTGGGTGTGGGCCAAAGCGAGGTGGAAATTGCCGCATTGGCCGATCATACGGTTGTGGTTTTGGTGCCCGAAGCGGGCGATGAAATCCAAACCATCAAGTCAGGCATCATGGAGATTGCCGAGCTTTTTGTGGTGAACAAATCCGACCGACAAGGGGCTGATGCCTTGGTGGCCAACCTTAAACTCACTTTGGCCGAACGCACTGACCTATCTCAGACTGAAATCCCCGTTCTTAAAACGGCTGCCCAAGAGGGCAAAGGCATACCTGAATTATGTGATTTGTTGATGCAAACCCGCACCGTAAATTCGGAGAAAAGGAAACGCATCTTGACCAACAAGGCTTTAAGAATCGCTCAAGACCTGCTTTTAAGAAAGGTGGATATGCAGGATTTTTCGTCCAAACTGGCGGCCGCAGCCTCGGCTGAATCTTTCAATATCTACCGTTTTGTAAACGGTTATTTCCACTAAAACCCATTCCTCTTTCCTTTTCGAAAATGTAACCTTCGAGGGTTGCTTTTGCGTATTAAGGCACGTATGATTTTTATCATATAGACTAAAACGGGTTACCTATGAGATACAAAATACTCTTGATTGAAGACAACAGCCTGGATATCAATTTATTTGATCAGATGTTGTGCCAAACCGGCCTCAAAACAAATTCGTTGCAGGTTGCCCGATCGTTGCAAACCGGATTGGAGATGGCTGCTGTTGGTAAACCGGATATCGTGTTTTTGGATCTGAACTTGGGTGATAGCACCGGACTCGACACCTTCCGAACCCTTCGAAGTGTTTCAGAAAACGCACCTGTGGTGATTCTGACAGGATTGGAGGACGAAAAACTTGCCTTGGAAGCCCTTCATGAAGGTGCACAAGACTACCTCATCAAGAAAAACCTGACGCCAGAACTGATTGCCCGTTCGCTCACTTATTCGGTGGAACGCAAAAAAGCCGAGAATGAGCTATTGATAACTAAACTTCGCCAAGAAGCTCTTATAGAGAATACCAAAGACGGAATTTGGGCAGTGGATATGGATTTGGAACTGATCAGTGTTAATAGATCTTTTTGCGAAGCCATGCGATCCATGTGCGGTCGGGTGCCACAGGTTGGTGACTTGGTAACTGATTTCATTTCTGCCGAATATCTGGATTTCTTCCTGCAAACATTCCAGCGCGCCGCATCCGGAGAGCGCTTCAGCACCGAAACGGATATCGTAATTCCTCCGGGTGAACATCACTACTTGGAAATCTCTGTGAATCCAATCGTGAACCATTTGGGAGAGACTGCAGGCGTTTCATTTTTTGCACGCAACATCAATCAGCGCAAGTTGGCTGAACTCAAAATCAAGAGTTCGGAGGAAGCCTACAAATTATTATTAGAGACCATCAACGATGGTGTGATGTTCATCGACAATAACAACATCATCCGCTTTGCAAACCGCAAATTCACCGAGATTACCGGATACAAGGATGAGGAATTGAACGGCAATGATTTTACTTCATTGTTGTCTGAAACGGATCCCTTGCATAGGGCCAACATCGTGAGATCGATCCTCACCGATGAAGATGCTCGTGAAATCAGTATCGTAAACAAGCAGGGCACTCCTGTTTGGTTCAGTGTTAAGGGGACTCCTTTAATGGATGATGCTGGAAGAATCGGCGGAGCCTTGCTCACCCACACCGAGATTACCCATCGCAAACAAGCAGAAAAAGCCATTCGCGAAAAGGAGCAAGATTATAGCAACCTGTTGGAAACAATGAACGAGGGTTTGATTTACCTCGACCGCACAGGCATATTGAAGTTCGCCAACAAGAAGTTCGAAACGCTAACAGGATTCGAAGTTTCTGAGTTGCTGGGCCACAAACTTCCCTCACAGATATTTCCAGAAACCTTATTCGGTTTGCTTTCTGATGAATTTGGAAACGGCACTCCCGGTGGAAACTTCCAATACGAACTTCAAATCACCAATCAAGCTGGTGAAAAAGTATGGTGCCTGGTTAGCTGCTCCATTATACGTAACGGTCAAGAAGAATTTTTCGGAATGCTGGTTACTTACAATAACATCAGCGACCGTAAAAAAGCGGAAGAACGCTTCCAAACCGCACAACGCGAACTGAACACCTTCATTTATCGAACCTCACATGATCTAAAAGGTCCGCTATCCTCTATATTGGGATTGATTCACATATTGGAGTTAGAAGCGGAAGGATCTCCTTGTGTGAAAATGATACGATCATCGGCCGAGAAATTAGACCGCATGCTGAACGAGATGCTGAATGTGGTGCGCATCAAACGCGAGAAACTTTTGCCAGAGCCAATTGATTTCCGTGCCGCCATATCCCTTGCCATTCAAGGATTGAACCGCGATGATAATTTTTATTCGGTGAGGAGATTGTTCGATGTGGAGAATAGAAGGGAAATGCGAACCGACAAGAAACTATTGGTGTTGATTCTTCAAAACCTCATCGACAATTCAGTAAAATACCACGACCCAGCCAAAGACTCCATTGTGAACATCACAGTGAAAGACCACATGCACGGTGTGCAAATCAAAGTAGAGGATAATGGTATCGGTTTCGAAGAAGCGGCACGAGAGAACATTTTCAACATGTTCAACAAAGGCAACTATCGCTCAGAAGGCAACGGACTTGGTTTGTATGTTGTAAAAAACGCCGTTGACCGTTTAGGAGGTTTTATTGAGATGAGTTGCAACAAAGGTGAGAACACGGTATTTACCATTTTCCTTCCCGACTTGTATTCAACCAATCAGTGGGTAGAATCAACAACGGCTACCGTTTTGGCAGGTAACGAAGAAGCCTGATTGCTTCACTCCCATCATCGATAAAGGTTTACCATGAGTCATGTTCATGGTATGCTAACAATCCGTGAAAATCAGTTTAGCTGTATTTCTTTTTGATATTGCATCGTCCGATTCCTTTTTCACATCGGGCAATATCCTCGTCTGAAAAAGACTCCAACAACGCCTTGCGGAAATGTTCTATGGCTTCTTCATATCGGCCTTGACTTTCCATCAACAAAGCGAATCGCTCAAAAACCAGATCCTTGCGGATACCTTTTACTTCCCT
>JBJTQS010000264.1:0-3697 GCA_046075765.1 Bacteroidota bacterium | reverse complement strand
TTTATCCGCAGTTTGCTCGTTCAAATACCAAGGATGTAATCCAACCGAATAATAACCTGTGTCTGGTATCGAATCAAAATCAGACAATCTGTTTAAGATGGTCGATTTAATGTTCGGTTCCGTAACGGTATGGCTATGTATGTTTGGGAGTATCAATGGTGTTGTGTTGCAAATGATTTTATTCTATTGTGTGTTCAACCAATAAGTGCAATTATTAGGCTTTATCGATTACAAAAATGCCCTGATCATTCTAAGTAACGCGTTTGAAAATCACTTTCCGATACAAAACTTACTAAAGATCGATCCCAACAGATCATCTGTTGTGATGGTTCCGGATATCTCACCTAAATGCATCAACGCGGTGCGGATGTCGATGGCTACAAGGTCGGTGGCGATGTTGGTGGTGAGCCCCAAGCGGACGTTTTGCAAAGCGGACATCGTTTTGTCAATCGATTCCTTGTGGCGGATATTGGTGAGTATAGTGTGGTTTTGCGCAGTCAGGTTTTCCAAAGTGAAGGATGCCACGCGCTCCATCAATTCGTTGATGCCTGTGTGGTTCTTGGCTGATATGAAAATAATTTCGGGACATGTTTCATATTCGCGCCGCATGAAATCAATGTTGTAGCGGTCCGACTTGTTGGCAGCCGGAATGAGTAGGTGTTTCGTTTCTGCTTTCGATTTTTCGATTTCAACTAAGATACTGGTAAGCTCATCCGGACTCGTCTCCGATGGATCAAAAAGGTAAATAATCACCGATGCTTCTCTGATTTTATCATAACTGCGTCCAACACCAATTCGTTCTATCTCGTCGGTTGCTTGACGGATTCCCGCTGTGTCTATGAAACGATACTTGATGCCATTCAATACGATCTCCTCTTCGATGGTATCGCGTGTGGTGCCTGCGATGTCGCTAACGATGGCGCGGTCTTCATTCAAAATCAAATTAAGCAGCGTTGACTTGCCCGTATTTGGCTTCCCCGCAAGGGCCACCGGAATTCCTGCTTTGATGACATTACCCGAAGCGAATGAGTCGGAAAGCGATTTCATGCGGAGCATAGATTCGTCAATCAAGGAGATTAACCTGGTGCGATCGGCAAATTCTACATCCTCCTCTGAGAAATCAAGCTCCAGCTCCAATAATGATGCGAATTCTATCAGCTTGTCGCGAAGGTTGCGTATCTCGGATGCAAATCCGCCACGCAACTGCTGGATGGCCAAACGATGGGAGCCGGCCGAGTCGGCAGCAATAACATCCGCCACGGCCTCTGCCTCAGTCAACTCCATTTTGCCATTTAAGAAAGCCCGCAAGGTGAATTCGCCTGGCTCGGCGCTTCGTGCTCCATGCTTTATAAGCAAGTCCAAAATGCGTTGCTGTATGTAGGTTGAGCCATGGCAAGAAAACTCAACAGTGTCTTCCCCTGTAAACGACCGGGGATTCTTAAGCACCAAGGCAAGCACCTCGTCCACAACTTCGCCCTGGGCCACAATAGTACCAAAAACGGCCTTGTGACTCGCCATCCCCGCAAGGGAGCTGCCATTTAATGACTTGAAGACCTTATCTCCAATACTAATAGCATCCTTGCCCGACAACCTGATTACAGCTATGGCTCCAACCCCTGGTGGAGTGGCTATGGCGGCAATAGTTAGTTCCGATCTGGTCAAAGGCGATTCCATAACTGCAAATTTAACCCTCAGCTTCCACAATGCCCCCGAATTTGTACTTTTGCGCAGTCTTTTTAGATGGGCGTATCAATACCTGCTAAATCGACCTCGAAGTAAAGCTTCGCACACTTCGGGATATTAAAATCGTCCCCCGAAGCAGAACATCGCACAAATCGGGACTTTAAAATTGTAAATCGTCAATTGTAATTTTTCCATCGTCCATCGTCCATCGTCCATCGTAAATCGTCCATCGTAAATCGTCCATCGTAAATCGTCCATCGTAAATCGTCAATAGCCTTATGTCTGTTTTAGTCAACAAAGACTCCCGAATCGTAGTTCAAGGTTTCACTGGTAATGAAGGAACCTTCCATGCCTCTCAAATGATTGAGTATGGCACCAATGTTATTGGAGGTGTTACTCCCGGCAAGGGCGGCACCACTCACTTGGATAGGCCCGTTTTTAATACGGTAGCCGATGCGGTGAAGCAGGCTGGTGCAAATGTTTCCATCATTTTTGTACCACCGGCATTTGCTGCGGACGCCATCATGGAGGCCGCTGAGGCAGGTATTGGCTTGGTGGTTTGTATCACCGAAGGCATTCCCACAAAAGATATGATTACCGTAAAAGAATACCTGAGCGGTCGAAATACCCGTTTGGTTGGGCCTAATTGTCCAGGCGTTATCACACCCGGCGAAGCCAAGGTTGGTATCATGCCCGGTTTCGTTTTCAAAAAAGGCCGTGTAGGTATTGTTTCCAAGTCGGGTACTTTGACCTATGAAGCTGCCGACCAGGTAGTGAAAGCTGGCATGGGTGTTTCAACAGCCATTGGAATAGGAGGAGACCCCATTATCGGAACCACCACATTAGAGGCCGTAAAATTGTTCATGGCTGATTTAGATACTGATGGGATCATTATGATCGGTGAGATTGGCGGATCATTGGAGGCCGAAGCAGCGCGTTGGATCAAGGATAATAATAAGAAACCTGTTGTTGGATTCATCGCAGGACAAACCGCGCCTCCTGGTCGTCGTATGGGACATGCTGGTGCCATCATTGGCGGTGCCGACGATACAGCAGCCGCCAAAATGAAAATCATGGCTGAGTGCGGTATTACCGTTGTGGATTCACCTGCGGTAATTGGTCAAACAATGGCTAAAGTGCTTTCGAAGTAATTAATTCAACTTATTCAGGAAATAAAAAAGCCCTTCCATTTGGAAGGGCTTCGCTATTTGTATTATAACGAGATTTTTTACTTGGTGAACTTGTAAGATACACCTAAGTTCAAACCGGCGAAAGCACGATTGGTTTTTTGGTAATTAAAATTATTTGGATTGGAAGAGCTTCCTGTTGTTTGTGCATCTTCATAGTGCGCCCAAGTGTTGAGCGGCGAAACATCATTGTTATTTGTTGCAGTTGCTAATTCATTATCGGTGTCATATTCTTTGGTTACATCGCTGAAACTATAACCCAATCTTAATCCGGTAGTGATGTAAATGTTATCAGTGATGTCTATATCAGCACCAAAACCAAACACAAGTGCTACATTGGTTTTGTTATAACTGCCGTCAAAAGATTTACCAGAATAATTCAAAACAGATGCTTTACCGTTCTTGTCAGATTTATCAAAATCAAAAGAGTTTTTTCCAAGTAGGCCTATTTGAGGGCCGATTTCGAAATACGAACCACCAGAAGACGTAAGTCTAAATAAGATTGGAATGTCAAAATAACTAAGTTTAGCGATTGCATTGAATGAGCTATCGCCAGGCAGGTCTTTCCCATTGAATTTTTGGTTGTGCTTGGATAAAAAATTGAGTCCTACAGAAACGCCTAGCTTTTCGTTAAAAGCATAGATGCCTTCTATTCCGAAACGACCACCAAACGTAGAAGCAACATCTAACTCGTCGTTAGCGTCAAATACATTGTTATTCAATAACCAAGTGGAGTTCAATCCGCCAGTGATTCCTACGCGGAAATCCTGAGCCTGGGTGGTCATGGCCGCAAGGGCGATACCTAAGGTCAATAGGGCTTTTTTCAT
>JBJTQS010000263.1:0-8293 GCA_046075765.1 Bacteroidota bacterium | reverse complement strand
TACTTTGGTTTTCGGGTGCAAGCAGTTGTCGCAACTCTGGCAGTTATCTGTTTCGTATTCTTCTCCGAAATAGTGTAAGAGAACTCTTCTGCGGCATACAGATGTCTCCGCATATCCAACGGTTTCTATTAAAAGTTGCTTTCCGATTTCCTGTTCGGCTACCGGTTTGCCCTTCATGAATTTCTCCAGCTTTTCAATGTCTTTATAGCTGTAGAAGGCTATGCATCGACCTTCACGGCCATCACGACCTGATCGTCCTGTTTCTTGGTAGTATCCTTCTAGGCTTTTCGGGATATCGTGGTGAATCACAAACCTAACGTCTGGCTTATCGATACCCATACCGAAGGCAATGGTGGCTACGATTACATCTGCTTCCTCCATCAGGAACATGTCCTGGTGGCGAGCTCTTTGGGAGGCGTCTAATCCTGCGTGGTAGGGCAGGGCTTTGATGCCATTCACGGTGAGGGTTTGCGCTACCTCTTCCACTTTTTTACGGCTGAGGCAGTAAACGATTCCGGATTTGCCTTGATGTTGGCGGATGTATTTGATGATTTCACGCATCACATCCACCTTGGGTCGTATTTCGTAATATAGGTTAGCGCGGTTGAAGGAGGATTTGAAAACGCATGCCTTAAGCATGTTCAGGTTCTTCTGGATATCCATCTGAACCTTTTCAGTTGCTGTTGCGGTAAGTGCTATGATAGGAACCTTGCCGATTTGCTCCATGATAGGACGCAGTCGACGGTATTCCGGACGGAAGTCGTGCCCCCATTCAGAAATACAGTGTGCCTCATCGATGGCGAAAAAAGAGATTTTGATTTCTTTTAGGAACGCCACATTCTCTTCTTTTGTGAGTGACTCCGGTGCAACGTATAACAATTTTGTCTTGCGCTGCAGGATATCTTTTTTCACCTGCTGGATTTCGCCTTTGGTGAGTGAAGAGTTTAGGAAGTGTGCAACACCTTCATCTGATCCGAAACCGCGGATGGCATCCACTTGGTTTTTCATCAGTGCGATCAATGGCGAAATCACAATGGCCGTCCCTTCGCTCAGCAATGCAGGCAATTGGTAGCACATGGATTTCCCTCCGCCGGTGGGCATGATAACGAATGTATCATGGCCTTCCAGCACATTTTTTATTATAGCTTCCTGCTCTCCTTTGAAGGATTCATAGCCAAAAAAACGCTGCAGGGCTCCCAACAGCGTACTCTCCTCAACAATCATGCTCATCGTAATCGATCTATTTTCCTATTTTTGTAGTATAAAGATATAAATAACTATCTGATTAGAACAAAACCCAATTGAAATTATTTTGAAATCAAACCGGGAAATAATCGACATGGCTTTGAATACGCTCGAAACGGAAGCAATGGCTGTGGGCGTACTTAAGAACTATATCGATGATCGATTTGTGGAGATTGTAAAGTTAATACATTTGTCCGAGGGTCGTGTCATCATTACGGGTATTGGTAAAAGTGCCATAGTTGCGCAGAAGATTGTTGCCACTATGAATTCAACTGGAACACCTTCTGTTTTCATGCATGCCGCTGATGCCATTCACGGCGACCTTGGAATAATCCAAAAAAACGACGTTGTTATTTGTATTTCTAAGAGCGGTAACACTCCCGAAATCAAATTGTTAGTCCCACTCATCAAATCAGGTGGCAATAAACTCATAGGAATGGTAGGGGATTTATCCTCTTTTTTGGCAGTACACTCGGATTTCATTTTAAATACAACGGTAGATCGCGAAGCTTGTCCTAACAACTTGGCTCCTACCAGTAGCACCACAGCCCAGATGGCATTGGGCGATGCATTGGCGGTTTGCCTGCTCGATTGCAAAGGTTTTACTGAAACTGATTTTGCACGCTATCATCCTGGTGGTTCTTTGGGTAAGCGCCTTTACTTGAGGGTTGGCGATCTTCATCCCGTAAACCCAAAGCCCGAAGTGAGTCCTTCTGCCTCAATTCAAGAAGTGATTTTGGAAATATCATCCAAAAGACTTGGTGCCACCGCTGTTACCGAAAATGGAATGTTGAAAGGTATTATCACCGATGGCGACCTGCGTAGAATGATGTCGATGGGAATCGCTTTCGACAAAGTAAAAGCATCCGACATCATGTCGCCAAATCCTAAGACCGCCAATTCTGAGATGATGGCTGCCGATGCGTTGCAGCTGATGAAATCCGCCCACATAACCCAATTGGTGGTGGTTCAGGATGGAAGATATGATGGCTTCATCCACCTTCATGATTTACTAAAGGAAGGTATCATTTGATTTTTACAGAATCAAAAAATCAATAGTAATGGCCCGAGCAAAGGATCCGAACTCCGAAATGCATTTCCTGGATCATCTCGAAGCCCTCAGATGGCATTTGGTGAGATCGGCAGCCGCTGTGGTTGTACTCGCGGTGGTAGCATTCCTGAATCCGGAAATTTTATTCGATAAAATCATTCTTGGCCCCAAAGATCCAGGCTTCGCTACTTATCGGGCGCTTTGTTGGCTTGCAGAAAAATCGGGGGTTGACTTTTGTATCCGGGAAATCCCATTCAGCCTTATTAACATAGATATTTCCGGACAATTCACAACCCACCTATACATCTCTTTCATGGCTGGTTTTGTGATGGCATTCCCGTATTTCATTTGGGAAATTTGGCGTTTCATAAAGCCGGCTCTCACCCAAAAGGAAATTAGCAATTCGCGTGGAATAGTCTTTGCCACCTCATTGTTGTTCTTCATGGGGGTTTTGTTCGGATATTTCGTTGTAGCGCCACTTTCAGTAAATTTCCTAGGGAGTTACCAGATTAGTGAGCAGGTTTCCAACCAAATCGGACTTGGTTCTTTTATTTCCACTATAACCATGCTATCGTTCTCCTCGGGACTGGTATTCGAATTGCCCGTTGCCATTTTTTTCCTCTCCAAGCTTGGCTTGGTTTCTCCTCCATTTTTACGAAAATACCGCAGGCATTCCATGGTGGTCATTTTGATCATCTCAGCAGTTATAACACCATCTCCCGATATCACCAGCCAAATTTTGGTGGCTATACCTTTATTCCTCCTTTATGAAATAAGTATTGGGGTTTCAGCTGCTGTGGAGCGGAAGCGGAATAAGGAAAACTAAGAAGTCAGGGATTCTGATTTTTGCGCCATTGCTGAAGCACTTCAATCAGATAGTAATACAATACACTGATCAATCCGGCCGCGAAAAAAAGTACCGCAATGGTACGGGTGCCATCGTCGTAAAAAAATTCCCCAAGCATCCAGATAGAATTGCCTGATATCCACAAGCATACAGCTAGGTTGTGGAACAAGTCCGATCGGATCCCTTTTCGGATCCAAGTGATATGAATCGCCACGAAAATGGTGGGTAGTATCATGAATAGTCCGGCCGGCTTCCAATCCATGATCCAACAGGTGTCTTTTATCAGCCACAGGAAAATATGAAGGTTCTCATATTGACGGATGCGGGTTATTTTTAGCATGTGGCAAACTTAAAAATTGTTGACTCCGTTTAATAGTATATTACGATTAAATTTGTCCCTATGAACCCAAATGTAAAGGAGTTTAACGATTACCGCTCGCGCATGAATGAGCGAATCATGGAATCGGACAACCTTGTAATTAAGCGGCTTTTCAACCTGGATGCCAATACCTATTCAGATGGGGCCCTTCCTATCAAAACAAAAGAAATGTTAGGGTTGGTTGCAAGCATGGTGCTTCGATGCGACGATTGCATTCGCTACCATTTGCAGAAATGCCATGAAGAGGGTGTCACAACCGATGAGGTTTTCGAGGTTTTCGCCATCGCAAATATCGTAGGAGGTACTATCGTGATACCTCACCTTAGACGCGCGGTTGAATTTTGGGATGATTTAAAAGGTTGATCAAAAGGAATAGCAGATGATGCAAAGGTTCTCATTAACCAAGTTAAACGGCATTCTGTTTGTTTTGGTTTTTTTAAGTCCCTTCTTGACCGTTGGACAAATTACCAAGGTCACCGGTAAGGTTTCTGATGCACTTACAAATGAGCCAATCCCTTTCGCCAATGTCGCCTTCAAAGGGACCCGCATAGGAGCTGTTACAGATATCAATGGGAATTTCACCATTGAATCCGATCAAGCCACGGATTCTTTGACTGCATCATTCGTGGGCTACAAGGCCGTAACGTTGAAAATCAATAAAGGCAAGAGCCAAACCGCCAATTTCCTATTAAAAAAATCGGAAGTGGAATTGTTAGAAGTGGTTGTTAAAGCCGGCGAAAACCCCGCCAACATCCTTATCAAAAAAGTAATCGATCATAAGGACAAAAACGACAGAAACCGACTTGATTACTTCAGCTATGAACTTTACAACAAACTGGAGTTTGATCTAACCGATATACCGCCTGATTTCAAAGAGAAAAAACTCGTCAAGCCCTTTGCATTCATATTTGATAATGTCGACAGCAATGTTACAAACGGTAAACCTTTTCTCCCGTTTTTTATAACTGAAACCATATCCGATGTCCAGTATCGTAAAAACCCCAAAGCCACCAAGGAAAGGATAAAAGCCAGTAAGATTTCGGGATTGGAGAACGAGTCGGTGACGCAGTTCCTTGGAGACATGTATCAGAACATCGATGTTTATGACAACTACATGAACATCTTCGGTAAGAGTTTTGTGAGTCCGGTTTCCAATGTGGGTTTGCTCTATTATAAGTATTACCTGACCGACTCGGCTTTTTTCGACAATCAATGGTGTTACAAACTCAAGTTCAAGCCTCGACGTAAGCAGGAGCTGACTTTCACAGGTGAATGTTGGATTCACGATACCACTTTCGCTATTCGTAAGATCGATATGCGGGTTGTAGATGATGCCAACATCAATTTTGTTGAAGACCTTGCAGTAGTGAAGGAGTATTCACGTATCAACAACGAACACTGGATGCTTTCCAAAGAGATGTTAGTGGTTGATTTTGCCGCAAGAAAGGAGGGCATGGGTCTTATAGGAAGGCGTAGCGCATCTTACAAGGGCTTTTCAATAAATGTACCAATTGCTAACGAGTTGCTATCCGGACCTGAGAATATCATCGTCGATGACAACTCCACCGGAAAGGATGAGTCTTTTTGGGCTGAGGCAAGACACGATTCATTATCAGACCGTGAGAAGAAGATCTACGCGATGGTTGACACCATCAAAACCCTACCGGCATTCAGAACTTATGTGGATATCATCACTTTGTTTTTTACGGGTCACTATGAGATTGGAAAATTCGAAATAGGTCCATACTTCACATTGTTCTCATTTAACGAAGTTGAGGGGGCTAGATTCCGCTTTGGGGGCAGGACCGGACCTAAGTTTAGTTCGCGATTGCGATTGGAAGGCTATACCGCTTATGGAGCCAAAGACGAGGAGTTCAAGTATATGGGGGGATTCCGTTATTTTCTGCATACAAAACCCAGAATGGCAATCGGCGCACGATATAAAAACGATGTGGTTCAATTAGGACAAAGTGAGAACGCCTTTCAAGACGATAATATTCTTTCTTCATTGTTTAGACGCAATCCTGCAGATAAACTTACTCAACAGGAATCCTATAGGTTTTATTACGAGCAGGAATTTTATTCAGGATTTTCTTACCGTCTTTCTTTGGACCATGGAATATTAAGGCCTTTGGGTAGTCTCGATTATTCATACTATTCCGATTTTGAATCCAATCAGGTTAGGAATGTGATCAACATGTCGGAGGCAAGCTTGGTTCTGCGATTTGCTTACAGAGAGAAATTCGTTGAGGGGGAAAGTGGTAGGGTAAGTCTAGGTAGTGAGTATCCTGTCACTCGATTGGTATACACTTCAGGACTTAAAGGGGTAATGGATAGCGACTTTTCCTATCATAAATTAACAGCCAAGTTGGATGACAACATCCCATTGCCTCCTTTCGGATATACTTACCTTGCCGTGGAAGCCGGTAAAGTATGGGGTAGTCTGCCTTACCCTTTGCTTCATGTACACCAAGGAAACGAATCTTATTTTTATGACTACGCATCTTTTAATATGATGAACTATTATGAGTTCGTCAGCGACCAATACGCATCCCTATTTGTGGTACACCATTTCGATGGCTTTTTCCTCGACAAGGTCCCTTTGCTTCGTAAACTCAAATGGCGGGAGGTGGCAAGTTTGCGCGCTGTTTATGGAGGGCTATCCGATAGTAATCGCAAGCTGTTGGTCAAGCCCGATGAAGTAGGATCGCTTTCTGCAAAACCCTATGTTGAAACCGGTTTCGGTGTAGAGAATATATTCAAGATTCTTCGATTCGACTTCATGTACCGCTTATCCTATCTTGATAATCCAGATATCGCCAAATTTGGGATAAGAGGCAGCTTGCAGATTACCTTCTAATCCTTTAATGTCCAAGGATTAGGTTAAATTCGCAAAACAAAACCCACAAAACCATCATGCGTTTACGCGCCGAAAAGCTGATTAAACGATATAAAAGCAGAACCGTTGTTGACCATGTTTCCATTCATGTGGACCAAGGCGAAATTGTTGGTTTGTTGGGACCTAACGGTGCGGGGAAGACCACTACCTTTTACATGACAGTTGGCTTGGTCCGCCCCAATGAAGGGAAAATATTTCTGGACGATCGCGAAATCACAAGCGAACCCATGTATCGTCGTGCTCAATTAGGTGTTGGTTACTTGGCTCAGGAAGCATCCGTATTCCGTAAGTTGAGTGTGGAGGATAACATCAGTTCGGTGCTCGAGATGACAAACAAGAGTCAAGAGGAGCAGCGCGATAAATTGGAGACACTGCTAGACGAATTCGGTTTGCAAAGGATCCGTAAAAACCGAGGCGATTTGTTGTCTGGTGGCGAGCGTCGACGAACGGAAATCGCCCGTGCTTTGGCGGTAGACCCCAAGTTCATTCTGCTCGATGAGCCATTTGCGGGTGTAGATCCGATAGCGGTGGAGGATATTCAACAGATTGTGGCAGGACTTAAAAGGAAAAATATCGGTATTTTGATTACCGACCACAATGTGCATGAAACATTAACTATTACAGATAGGGCATACCTGCTTTTCGAGGGAAGAATTTTGAAAGAAGGAACTGCCAGGGATTTGGCCGAAGACGAGCAAGTACGTCGGGTTTACTTGGGTCAGAATTTCACCTTGCGGACTTAATGAGCCTCTAGCCAGTTTTTACCTGTTCCGATTTCAACTTCCAAGGGAACTGACATTTTTATGGCATTTACCATGCATTCGCGGATGATAGGCTTTATCAGATCCACCTCATCGTTTGACACATCGAACACCAATTCATCATGAACTTGCAAAATCATTTTGGATTTCAAGTTGCGTTGATTCAGTTCTCTGTGGATATTGATCATCGCAACCTTGATCAAATCAGCTGCCGAGCCTTGGATAGGTGCATTGATGGCGTTTCGCTCTGCAAAGCCTCGCACTACTGCATTGGCAGAATTGATGTCGCGCAAATAGCGTCTCCTACCCAATATCGTTTCCACATATCCGTTTTTTCGCGCCGATTCAATACTTCCGTCCATATAACTTTTGATGGTTGGAAATTCCCGGAAATAATTATCGATAATATTGGCGGCCTCTTTCTTTGGAATGTTCAGTCGCTGCGATAGTCCGAAAGCACTGATGCCGTAAATAATTCCAAAGTTCACCATCTTGGCATTGCGGCGCATCTCCGAGGAAACCAGTTCCAATGGAACTCCATATACTTTTGCAGCTGTGGAAGTATGAATATCGATTCCGTTTTTAAATGCCTCTATCATGCCCGCGTCTTTGCTGAACTCGGCAATGATGCGCAATTCAATCTGAGAATAATCCGCTGAAAGCAAAGTGAAATTCTTGTTTCGCGCTACGAATGCTTTTCTTACTTCTCGACCTCTTTCAGTACGAATGGGGATATTTTGCAGGTTGGGGTTATTGGAGCTAAGTCTTCCCGTTGCGGCAACCGCCTGCTGATACGAAGTGTGGATGCGTCCAGTTCGTGGATTCACCATTTCAGGTAATGTATCAACATAAGTGTTCTTCAACTTTACCAGCTGTCTGTAGTCAAGCACTTGCTGCACCATAGGATGACGGTCAATCATTTTCGAAAGCACATCTTCGCCAGTTGCGTATTGTCCGGTTTTGGTTTTTTTCGCCTTCGGATCAATTTTCAGCACATCAAACAAAACTTCTCCCAATTGCCGAGGTGATGCGATGTTGAATTTCATTCCTGCAGATGCGTAAACAGATTTCTCCGCCTCAGCAATCTCTTGCTCCAATTGATGAGAAAATT
>JBJTQS010000262.1:0-3526 GCA_046075765.1 Bacteroidota bacterium | reverse complement strand
TGCCGCAACATGGCACTAAGATAATCATTTTTCAGCCAAACCGCGAAAAAGAATATGCTAATATTCTTATTTTCAGATGATTGCGAAAATCGATTCAGCCCCCAAAGAGCCGCTCCAACTTTGCAACGTCTGCCGGAGCGTCTACAGCATGGTTTTCGGCGGCGGTGGTTTTCACGTGAATTGAGTACCCGTTAGATAGCCACCTAAGCTGCTCCAAGTATTCAGCCAATTCCAATGGGGCTGGTGCCAACTTAGCTAATTGTAATAAGGTATCTGAACGATAACCATATATACCAATATGCCTCAGAAATGATCCATTGGCCAAAGCACCGGTAATTTTATCTTCTGGAAAATAAGGTATCGGGCGGCGACTGAAATACAAGGCCCGTCCATCGGCACCTACCACCACCTTGGGGATATTGGGATTTTGCAGGTCCGACTCCGAGTCTATCACCTTCACGAGAGTTGCAATATTACATTCCTCCAATAAAAAACAGGAAGCCACTAAGTCTATTTGCTCGGGATGTATGTAGGGCTCGTCGCCTTGAATGTTAATCACGGCATCCCAATCACCAGACATTTTTTGAACAACCTCCGCACACCGATCTGTACCGCTGGGATGATTGGCTGAGGTCATGACCACCTTTCCTCCAAACTGATGCACATGATCAAATACCCTGGAATCATCTGTTGCGACCACTACATCCGACAAAGAGCTAGCCAAAGTAGCCTGCTTGTAAACCCGTTCGATCATGGAAACCCCATTGATGATGGCCAATGGTTTTCCAGGAAAACGCGTAGAGGCATATCGTGCAGGTATCACGCCAAGGATTTTCATTTCGCCTCTCCTTTCAAAAGGTTATCATCCAACAATCCTCGAGCCATACAAGTAGCAAAGAACCGTAGCTGCTCCACCGGATTATCTGTTCCACCATTCAAGCTCGATTTGAATTTATCCCACAATGCAGGTGATGCGTTTGATGAGGGAACACAATAATAAGACGGGGACACGCCAGGTCTTTCGTAAACCAAAATAAGAGCACAAGGAACCTTTTCCCCCACCCTATACATATTGTTAAAGGTGATTTTTCGACCGGGCTCTTCGCACGAACCTCCAACGCGAATCTCATAACCAGGTTTGTCGGTCATGCGTGTTTGTAGTTGTATGCGATAACCAATAGCACCGTAATTGTATTCCTCTTCGGTAGTTGGAGCAAAGGTTTGGGCCATGGCTTGCATTACCGAGGTCATGAATACCAATAAAAATACCAATTGCCTGCTCATGGAACGCTAAATTAACATTTTGAAGCCATCTCTGAAACACATTTCCTGGATTTGCGTATCCATGGAAAATCGCTTAAGCATGACTTATTTGAGTGATGGCATGGGAGGACAGTCATCGATACCCAAAAACCCCTTCAAAGAAAAATACCAAGACACCATCAAGGAAACCATTGACGAGCTTTATTCGAATCCTCGTTATTGGGATTTCTTCGGTATGTTTAGTGAGGAATCGGTTCATGATTTCATCGTGGAGTATGCAACAAAAAAAGCTTGGTTGATGGTGAACGGCGACCGCATGGTTGCCAAGTCCAACAGCGAAGAACTGATTTACCATGAAACGGCTTGGAACTGCCTTTGGGAAATTCAGCAGCTTAAACTATTCAGACTACAAACATCCTGGAGGGCTGGTTTATCAGATTTACAAGGCGTAGAAGTTACCCGCGACTTCATCTGTTGGGAACACAATATCTCGTTATGCCCATTCCTGGAACCTGTTACAATCACAGAGCTTAACCACTACATGGAATATGTGAAGTCGGATATGTTCGAAGTGAAGAACTGGCTTTATGGATGGCAGGACTTCGACATGTACAGAAACCGAGGCAATGGCCATGACTTATCACCCGCCTGGTATCGATTCAACAAAGGCTTCAGCGGCTTGGACCATCTGGAATTGTTGCCTGATATGAAAGGTGATGAAGAGCGGAAATATATTCAAGCGTACAAGAAACACCATAGAAAACTGCATGAGTTCCAGGATTTGCATTTTTCAAAAAACTTGCCCGATTTGTATTTGAATTTCGAAACGATGGATTTCTTCGTTCGCACTTTCGAAAACAAAAGCCTGCAGAGAAGTTTCGAATCGGTTGAAATGCGACCCGAATCTGTTGGACGCGAAACCGAATTACAAGAGGCTTTGAGGACTTTGAACCGTGCAACCGAAAAAATAGAACTACCCGAAAGCGACGATTGGAAAGACGCTGTGATTCTCGGAGCACGCAATCATCGCAGGAAAAAAATATTGGAACACTTACCCGCCGTTTACGACAGCTACCTTTTCAGGTTTGCCAACGGTATTGGCTTTGATGGTCAACACGATCAGCGCGTGTATCAAGAATACCTCGACAACACATTGTCATACCGCGACATGGTTCGCGAAGGCAGGATGTTGTTGGCAGGAAGGGATTGATCAGAACTTCGCACTTAGCTGCAATATGAAGTTTCGAGGAGGCTGCATGTCGGCTGGTCTACCTGCATACTCATGATTGAACAGATTCCTCACGATGAACATGACGCGGAAATTCTTGTTCAATTGCTGCCCTACTCGCGCATCAAAAACCCAATCGCCATAGTTGTGGACGCTGCGGTAATCCTTGATGCCTGGAATGGTTTCCTCGAAAAACTTATCGATGTTATCCATGAAGCTGTTGTAACGCACGCTTGATCCCAATATCCATTTACCTGGTTTCGCCTCAACATCCGCTTTGAAAACCCTTCGGTAACGATACTTCAAAATATTGAAGTCGGCCGTGTTTTCATTTTCCGCTTTCGCTTTATCGTAATCCAATGCGATTGGCTCTATGTAGGTGAAACCACCCATGAAAGTCAGCGGGGTTTTCCCAATCTTACCACCTCCAACAGCTTCGATTTCAAATCCGGTAATGCGGGTGTTTCCAATATTTTTCGACTTGAAACCCAGACCAAAAAAAGGATCGGTGAAGGTGCCGTATTTTCCGAATGTGAACTCCATCATATCCTTGTACTCACTCCAAAAAGCTGCAACATCCAAATAACCCTCTACACCCCCGATCCTGAAGCCCTGCTTGATGCCCAGCTCTGCTGTTTGACCGGTTTCGGATGTTACACTGTCATTCGGATAAATCACAATACTGCCGACTCTAGTGGATGTGTATTTCTCTGCAATACTCGGATAACGATATCCTTGTCCGTATGAAGCACGCAGATGGGTGTTTTCTGCCGCCTTAAAATTCACACCACTTCGTATCACGGGTAAGGTCTCACTGGCATCGTCATCTATTCGATTTGACTCCAACCTTCCACCTAGTGAAAAAGACCATCTTCCAGGCTTCCAATCTGCTTGCAAGAACAGTGCGTAGTTGGAAGCAGTGTGGTCATTAAAGAGTTCGCTATTCACATCATAAAGCGTGGAGGTTATTCCGCTAGTGAGCGTTGCCTTCTCTCCCAACTTTCGTTGATATTGGTATTCGGCGTAATAAGATGC
>JBJTQS010000261.1:0-6044 GCA_046075765.1 Bacteroidota bacterium | reverse complement strand
TGGACCTTGCCGCATGGTTGGACCTGTGGTAGAAGAATTGTCTAACGATTATCAAGGTAAAGCGATCATCGGGAAAGTGGATGTTGACAGCAACCCAGGAATCTCTACTCGATTTGGTATCCGTAACATCCCAACTTTGTTGTTTATCAAAGGTGGCCAGGTAGTCGACAAGCATGTAGGTGTTGCTCCCAAGAATGTGTTGGCCGACAAACTAAATGCCATCAGCTAATCGTTAGGCTTTCCAAAACTTAGCTACCCTGACATGCCAATAAATCAGCAAGAGGTAAACCAGGTCGGACACTTGGAGCTTTTAGCGCGGCAGGTGGTAGAAGGGTTTATCACAGGCTTACATAAAAGTCCGTTCCATGGATTTTCTGTAGAGTTTGCTGAGCACAGACTATATAACACGGGAGAATCAACTCGCCACATAGATTGGAAGCTGTATGGCAGGTCTGATAAGCTTTTCGTTAAAAGATACGAGGAAGAGACTAATCTTCGATGCCAGATTATATTGGACAACTCCTCCAGCATGCATTTCCCACGTAAGGAGCAGCTGGAGAAGGGAACCTACAATAAGATCACATTCGCAGTTCATGCAGCAGCATCGCTTATGCAATTGCTCAAGATGCAGCGTGATGCTGTGGGTTTGAGTATATTCTCAGATACCCTAGAGACCAACACCCCTGCTCGATCAGGCACCATGCATCAAAAGCTTTTATTGATGAAGCTTGAAGAGGCGATGTCTCAACCCGAGGATGTTTCCAAGGGTACTGCTGCCGCTGATGCCTTACACCGTATCGCAGAGTCCATACATCGACGATCTCTAGTTGTCATTTTCAGTGATATGATGGAAGGTGGACCAAGTGACGATCTGTTCAGTGGTTTGCAACATTTGAAATACAACAAGCATGAAGTAGTGCTATTTCATGTTGTGGATAAGAAGTTGGAGTTGGATTTTGATTTCCAAAACCGGCCATATCGATTTGTAGATGTTGAAACCGGTGAAACGGTTAAGGTACACGCCAATTCTGTGCGCGAATATTACCTTGAAAAGATCAAAGAGTACAGAAATAAACTGATGCTCAAATGTGCACAGTACAGGATCGACTTCGTAGAGGCCGACATCCACGAAGGCTTCAATCAAGTTTTACAATCCTACCTGATCAAGCGTCAAAAGATGGTTTGATTTCTCTATCAGTCATGAATCAGATTGAAAAGCCTGCTCCATCTGATTTTGCTCAAGAATGATTTTTCCGGATCTATGGACAGCCAAATGAAAACGGCTTTGCCTACTATATGGTCTTCAGGTACAAATCCCCAAAACCTTGAATCTGCTGAATTATGTCTGTTGTCACCCATCATGAAATAGTAATCCATTTTAAAGGTGTAAGAGGTGGCGGCAACTCCGTTGATCATATATTTCCCTTCTTTTTCCTCAAGTGTATTGCCTTCATATTTGGTTATGCATCTGCCGTACAATGACACGGTTGTTGAATCCAATTGTATGGTGTTTCCTTTTGCAGGTATTTTCAGTGGACCGAAATTGTCTACATTCCATGGCAAAGATGGATTTCCATGGAAAACATATGGTTCGTAAATGCCCTTGGGTGCAATGAATCTTTTAACACCTTTTACATTTGGCAGCTTGGAAATTTCATTTGCGGCTTCTGCGTTCATGAAAAATCGGAAAGCTCCATCCAATTCACCAGGACCGGCATAAGTAGCGCCCGCCTTTTCGATGAATTTAGGATTGATGCCTGAGCCATCTGTCAGTACATCATACATGAACTGTCCCCCTTCTAATGGAGTGTTCTTCTTTCCATTGATGGAGACTTCTCCGTTTATGATATTTACTTCATCACCTGGTATCCCAATACATCTTTTAATGTAATGTGTTTGTTTGTCAACAGGACGATCATCTTCCATCGGGTAATTGAACACTACGATATCATCGTTCTTGATTTTTTGAAATCCAGGTAGGCGGTAGTAGGGTAGCTGCCAAGCATCTGAATAAGATTTGCCACCAATGATTGGGAGCTCCTGGTGTGCCAAAGGGAAGGAGAGTGGCGTAATAGGGGTTCTAGCTCCGTAGTTTATCTTACTCACGAAAAGATAATCACCAACCAATAGACTTTTTTCCATGGATGGGGTAGGGATGGTAAAAGCCTCTAAAAGAAATGTGCGGATAATGGTTGCCGCAATCACTGCAAACAGAATCGCATCTATCCACTCACGAGTTTTGCTTTTTGGCTTGTCGCTTTTCTTCCAGAATTTGAAGTTCATATCGAGTATTTATTATTTGTTCTTTTCAAATAGCATGTCGTTCATTCCGAATACGCCTTTCTTGTTGATTATCCATTCGGCAGCGTCCACCGCTCCCATGGCGAAACCATCACGACTGAAAGCCTCATGTCGTAGGCTTATCTTGTCAATTTCCGAAGTCCAGGCAACTTCATGTATGCCAATCACGCCCTCTTCTCTGATTGATTTAATAGGTAAGGTGTTTTCTTTTGTGATTTTTAAATCATCAGAAAGTTCGAAATCTCTAATGACCTCGTTATTGTAGATGATGTCTTTGGCTAATGTAACCGCTGTTCCACTGGGTTTATCAATTTTCTGCAGGTGATGAACCTCGTTAATGGATGGGGTATAGGAATGTCCTCTTGACAACCATTTAGCGAGCAGTTGATTCATTTCAAATACCAAATTCATGCCCACGCTAAAGTTGCTGGCAGTAAAAAGAGCTCCATTGTCCTTTATAAATGAATCGCGAACAGCATCAAATTCTTGTTGCCATCCGGTTGTTCCAGTTACTACGGGAACTCCTTTTTCTAGGCATGACATCAAGTTAATTACAGCAGCATCTGGCCTGGTAAACTCAATAACCACATCGCAGGAGCCAAGTAAGCCATTATCAAGCGTGCTGATTGCGGAATGCTTCAAAATTACCACATCATGACCGCGCTTGGCTGCAGTTTGTTCCACAGCCTTGCCCATTTTGCCATAACCTATGAGTCCGATCCGCATTTTATTTGAAGCTTAAAACAATACCGAGTCCAGGGTTCATGCCTGCTACCGTTGAGGGTGCGATGTTCAGCGATAAATCATTACTTACATTGAAGCCAAATAAATGGGCGTCTACACTCGCATCAACGATATTTAGGATATACAATAAGCCACAACCAATGATGCTTAGGTCCCTGTTACGCCTGTAAAAATCTTTTAAGGTTGACAGATCATTATCGGAGTATATGCCTACATACGAGTCAAAGGTGCTTTCATCTCCATCCAATCGTAATTTGATGGCCTCCTTGTATTGGTTGTATTCACTATTGTTGAAGCGAATTGCATAACCTAATGCAGCAAATCCACCATATAACACAGGAATTTTCCAGTACTTCTTATTGTAGGCTTGTCCGGATCCAGGCAATACAGCAGACATAACAGTAGCTTTGCGAGGAGAGTGCGGCTTCTCTATTTTTTGCGCTGATACAATACAAGGGGAAAAACAGAAAAAAGCACTTGTAAAAAACAGCAAGATAAATCGGGATCGATTCATGAGACAGTTCAATGGTCCAACATATCCAACAACCGATTCAAGTCATCTGTGGAATAGTATGAAACCATGATTTTTCCGCTTCCTTTGGCACCGGTTTTAATTTCAACCTTGGTTTCAAACAGGTTTTCAAGTCTTTTCTCGATATCACGGTAAGCAGGTTGATTAACCGCTTTCCCATCGTTTTTGGAGCCTGGCTTTTTCCTTCCAGGAGATGTTCGAACCATCTCTTCAACTTTCCTAACGGAGATGCCTTTGGTTAGGATTTCACTGAGCAGCAGGAGTTGTGTGCCAACATCATCGATGTTAATCAAAGCCCTTGCATGTCCCATACTGATTTTACCGTCGCGTATGGCATCCTGTATTTTCGGTGGAAGCTTGAGTAATCGAATGTAGTTGGTTACTGTAGTTCTGTCCTTACCAACCTTATCTGAAACCTCATCATGCGACAATTTACATTCTTCCATTAAGCGTTTATAACTGATCGCGATATCGATGGGGTTGAGGTTCTCACGTTGTATGTTTTCAACCAAAGCCATCTCCAACATAGCTTGGTCGTTTGCAATCCGTACATAGGCGGGAATGGTTTCCAAACCCGCCATTTTACTTGCACGGAATCGACGCTCACCTGAGATGATCTGGTATCTGTCAGGTGCAACCTTTCGTACGGTAATAGCTTGTATGATGCCTTGATGCCTGATAGATTCGGCCAATTCTTCCAACGCTTTTGTGTCAAAATCGTTTCTTGGTTGAAAAGGATTGACTTCTATTTGTGATACAGGTATGTTGGCGGCTGAGCCTTGTGGGCTGACGGTTACGCCGGAAACGCCAGGTCTCGTTGTGATATCGGTTTCGGCGTTGGAAAGTAATGCTCCAAGTCCTTTTCCTAAGGCGGATTTTTTCTGTGTGCTCAACTTGAAATTATCTAAATTTTATTTAACTTTTGTCTGATTCGTCTTGGTCTTCAGTACCGATATTCTTTTCTTCGGAAGGTATTGCGGTAAGATTGTTCTTTTGCAGCAGTTCACGAGCAAGGTTCAAGTAATTGATAGCTCCTTTGCTCATCGCATCGTGCATGATTATGGTTTCTCCAAATGACGGGGCTTCGCCTAATTTTGTTGTGCGTTGTATGATGGTGTCGAATACCATTTGTTGGAAATGCGTTCTTACCTCTTCAACAACTTGGTTCGATAAGCGCAAGCGTGTATCGTACATGGTCAGTAAGATGCCCTCTATTTCCAACTCGGGATTCAGCCGGGTTTGAACTATTTTTACCGTATTCAGAAGCTTACCCAGACCCTCCAAAGCGAAATACTCACACTGCACAGGAATGATTACCGAATCCGATGCAGTAAGGGAATTGATGGTGATTAATCCTAAAGAAGGACTGCAGTCGATAATGATGAAATCGTAATCATCTTTCACCTTTTGAAGCACCCCCTTCATCATATACTCTCTGTTAGGCAGGCCAATCATTTCTATTTCGGCACCTACAAGGTCGATATGGGAAGGAAGCAGGAAAAGATTGGGTGTGCTTGTCTGCAGGACGATATCCTGAGGCTGTACCTCGTTGATGATACACTCGTAAATACTGGTCTTGATATTCCTCGGGTCGAATCCAACTCCGCTGGTAGAGTTGGCTTGCGGATCTGCATCCACCAAAAGAGTCTTAAATTCCAATACGGCCAAACTGGCGGCCAAATTGATTGCTGTGGTTGTTTTGCCAACACCACCTTTTTGATTGGCAATGGAAATGGTTTTGCCCATATTTTTTTTGGGATGGGATGTTATTAAAAGCTTCTTATCCACAATACTCCAGAGCTATCCTCCATTTGAAGAACCCCTTGAGATTTGCTGACCCAAACTTTAGCGATGTAGTTACGATTATCTGTAAGTAATGAGCCATCCAAAACAATAACGTCACCAAAATTCAGTCCCCCAATATTTGCAAGTGTTTGTGGTAAGGCGTTTAGTGGCGCTTTCTTGATTGCGAAGTGTGGCCATGAAAAAGTCACTAATGTGCTTTCTTCCACTTTTTCGATCAAAAGCAAGCCTTTGTTGTCGCCAGCGAATACTATCGTAGTGTCATCGACTTGGGAAATGTCTGCTCCCGTGAACTCTGAGTAGGTGTTGCCTTCAACAGTGTAAGCCTTCGCCCTAAAAACAACATCATACTGGATGATGTCACCATTGGGCGATTGGAAATAGATTATCTGGTTGTTGTCATAATGCAACCAACTCATATCAGCCTCTGTAAGCTTATAATAGGTTGATTTTTCAGCACAACCGGTTAGGATTGCCAAAAATGAAAGGCAAAAAACCAAAGTCTGTTTTTTAATGGGTGCTATCATTTTTTTGATTTTCTATGATATTACAAATCTACGCTTTCTCTGATATTGATTAGGGATAATTTCTTGTTTTTAATTCCCCTTAACTCCCGCATTGCCTTTTTGTCAGTTTCATTGGGTTTTACTGGGGTTGTTGGTTG
>JBJTQS010000260.1:0-5408 GCA_046075765.1 Bacteroidota bacterium | reverse complement strand
ATTCAGCAAGGTAAAACTCGAACGCATCAATATCATTGGATAAAAAACATCAAAGGCATTGAATACATCTTTCAGCTGCAGCCAATAATTCAATTCTCCCGGACCACCGATGTAGGCAAGATTTGGCAAGATGGTTTCTTGGTAAACGGGACGAAGCACTACATTGGGACTGAACCGCTCAGGATGAAGGTTCAACTCATTTTCCAATTGTGCTTGATTAAAAACAATCGACGTGTTCAACACATTCCAATCACCATTTGCAGTGCGATCAATTCGTTCGCGCAAGCCCTCTTGCAAATAGAAGAGATTGATGTTGCGGGGTGCGACCTGCAATTTGCCAACGGATTGAAACCGCGTATTGGTTTCAATCAAGGCGCTGAACGATGTTTGTTCAGTTAACTCTTGTAACATCATGGGAGCAAACTCCCTTTTCAATGCCGAGTCATCGCCATCCAAAACCACCAATCCGTACTTGCCGAACAGCGTATTGAATATTTCCCGCGTTGCATTGGCGAGATTATGATGACGGCTGTATGCATTCTTGAAAACGCCACCTATAGATTGGTGGTGCTCTCCAAGCAACTCTTGTAAACGGTTCGACAAATCTTCTAAGCCGGCAGTTGATAAGCGTCCAGTTGGACCCACGCCCGCTTGCTCCCATTTCAAATCGTTTCCATATACTCGGAAATGATCTATTTCTGCAATGTCATGATCTTCGGATGCCATCCAAAAAACAGGAACGAAATTGCATTCAGGATGTGCATCACGCAATTGTTGTGCAAGCCTGATCGTGGAAAGCACCTTGTAAACGCAATACAACGGACCTGTGAAAATATTCAGCTGATGACCCGTGGTGATGGTGAAGGTGTCTTCTGAAAGAAGCGACTCAATGGATGTTTTAGCCTCGTGTGCAGGTTCAATCAAACGCTCGTATTGACGCAATAGCGCATCGTGAAGCACCTGCCTATTGATTTTGGTTTTCCGCCTTTCGGCGATGGCCATAGTGAAAGATTGCAGCTCAGGTTTGAATCGATAAAAAGGCTTCAAGGATTCTTCACCCGAAAGATATCGAGTCAATAAGGCGGGGAACAATCCCGTATCGGAAAAAGGAACCCGCGTGGTTTTCATGATGGAAAGATAGAAAATCAGACGGGAATGCCGAACAAGTCGAATTCGCCCGCATCCGTGATACGCACTTGAACAAAGTTGCCTTGGCGCAGGTAAAGGTCTTTGGCTTCGATGAGCACTTCATTATCTACCTCTGGCGAATCGAATTCCGTACGGCCCACATAATAATTGCCCTCCTTACGGTCTATCAAAACCTTGAACTCTTGACCGATCTTCTGCTGATTGATGTCGGAGGATATGCGCTGTTGCACCGCCATGATCTCATCAACGCGATCCTGCTTCGTTTCGGCAGGTACATCATCAACTAATCCATAGGCGTGGGTATTCTCCTCATGCGAGTACGCGAAAACCCCTAAACGATCGAAGCGATTACGACGAACAAATTCAACTAAGGTTCGGTGATCTTCTTCGGTTTCTCCAGGATATCCGGAAATCAGGGTAGTTCGAATGGCTATGCCGGGCACGCTTTCGCGGATGGAGGCGATGAGCTCTTCCGTTTTGGCCAATGTGGTACCGCGTCGCATCGACTTCAAGACATTATCAGCAGCATGTTGCAACGGAATGTCGATGTACTTGCAGATATTGGGAGTATCGCGCATCACATCCAACACATCCATCGGGAATCCTGTTGGAAATGCGTAATGCAATTTGATCCATTCGATGCCTTCCACCCTCGACAGCCGAACCATCAACTCTGCGAGTCGTCGTTCTTTGTATAAGTCGAGGCCGTAATAGGTTGAGTCTTGTGCGATGATGAGCAGTTCCTTGGTGCCCTTGGCTGCCAATGCCCGTGCCTCCTCCTCTAGCTGCTCCATCGGTTTGGATATGTGACCTCCGCGCATCAGCGGGATGGCACAAAAAGAACAAGGGCGGTCGCAGCCTTCTGATATTTTCAAGTATGCAAAATGCCTTGGCGTAGTAAGCATGCGCTCACCCACCAACTCGTGTTTGAAATCCGCGCCAAGCGTATTCAAAAGCAAAGGCAAATCTCGGGTGCCAAAGAAGTGATCCACATCGGAAATCTCTTTTTCCAAATCGGGTTTGTATCGCTCCGACAAACATCCGGTCACAATGAGTTTGCTGATCTTACCTTGCTCACGCTCTTTGGCGAAATGCAGAATGGTATCTATGGATTCCTGCTTGGCGTTATCAATGAAGCCGCAGGTGTTGATGATAACAATGTCGTCTGATTGGGCGTCTGCCTCATGGGCCACCTCAAAATCGTTGGCTTGCAACTGACCCATGAGCACTTCGGAATCCACCACATTCTTGGAGCAACCCAAGGTCACCACATTGATGCGATTGGTATGAGTGGTTTTAGTCCTCATGACTTGTAATTGAATCAGCTGATGGAGCTATTGCCGAACAGGGAGTCGATGAAAGCTGCCCTGTCAAATGTCTTAAGATCCTCAGGTTTCTCACCCAATCCGATATATCGTACCGGAATCCTGAATTGGTCGGATATGCCGATCACCACCCCACCTTTGGCGGTGCCATCCAGCTTGGTTAATGCCAAGGCATTTACTTCGGTGGCAGCGGTAAACTGCTTTGCTTGCTCTATCGCGTTTTGTCCGGTAGAGGCATCTAAAACGAGCAACACTTCATGCGGCGCTTCGGGAACTACCTTCTGCATCACGCGTTTGATTTTGGAAAGCTCGTTCATCAAGTTCACCTTGTTGTGCAATCGTCCTGCGGTATCAATGATACAAACATCCGCTTGTTGTGCTACGGCTGCCTGCACGGTATCGAACGCTACCGAAGCGGGGTCGGCGCCCATTCCCTGTGACACGATCGCGCAATCGGCACGCTTAGACCAGATGGTCAGTTGATCGACCGCAGCGGCTCGGAATGTATCTGCGGCTCCTAAAATCACCTTCTTGCCTTCGCTTTTCAAACGATAAGCGAGCTTTCCGATGGTAGTGGTTTTGCCAACGCCGTTCACACCTACCACCATGATCACATAGGGTTTAGCGGCTACGCCGTTACTGTCGGATGGCACAATGTTCTGATCGTTCTCGGTGAGCAGTCCGATAATCTCTTCGCGCAAAAGCCTATTCAACTCAGATGTGCTGATGAACTTATCGCGGGCCACACGCTGCTGCAAACGATCGATGATTTTCAGTGTGGTGGGAACGCCCACATCTGATGACAAAAGGATTTCCTCAATGTTATCGAGCACCTCATCATCAACCGTTGATTTACCGATGACGGCTTTGGTGAGTCGCGAAAAAACGCTCTCACGTGTTTTAGTCAACCCCTCATCGAGGTCTTCCTTTTTGGATTTTTTGAAAAAATCGAATAATCCCATCTTCTTGTTGCTGGTTTTCGGAAATAAAAAAAGCTTCCTTCACAATGAAAGAAGCCTTTTTGTCCGAATGCCGGATATTACTTCTGTTTCAGGAAATCCTTGATGTGGTCGTTGTGTACGACTTCTTCTTTGAAGGTATAACCACCTGTTACAGGCGACTTCACCATTTTGATAACCTTCGAGAATTCTTTTCCCTTACCGGTTTTGAGCGTTGCTACAACTTTCTTTGCCATGGGTTATGGTTGTTGATGTTGGTTTACTTGATTTCTTTGTGAACAGTTACCTTTTTGAGGATTCGGTTATACTTCTTAAGTTCCAAACGCTCGGTAGTGTTCTTCTTGTTCTTGGTAGTGATGTAACGGGAAGTGCCAGGCATGCCGCTGTTCTTGTGCTCGGTGCACTCCATGATTACTTGTACCCTATTGCCTTTCTTAGCCATTTTGACTTCGAATTAAAATTTGAGTGTGCAAAGGTAATAATCCCGAAAGGATTTTACAAACGGATAATGAATTATTTAAGTGAATCAAAAAGACTAGGCTCAGCCATCAGTTTTTCCAAGTCGGCCACCTTTCGGGGTAGCTTAATGGACATATTAACAGGCTCATTATCAGTTATCAGGATATCATCTTCAATTCGAACACCGATATCCCACCATTTCTTGTCGCAAGGCGAACCTGCCGGAATATAGATTCCGGGCTCTACGGTAATTACTTGTGAGGGCTGCAATGGACCATAAGTGCCGGCATCGTGAACCTCCAAACCCAGGTAGTGGCTGCTTCCGTGGTTGAAATACCTTCGAACAGCAGATTTTTCCTTGATGATGCCTAAGTCAAGGAGCCCTTTCGCGATCACTTCGGTTGCCGCTTGGTGTGGATCATAAAAGCCCCTACCCTTGCGACAAGCTTGGATGCCAGCCTCCTGCGCCTGCAAAACCAATTCATAAATGGCTTTTTGTTCCGCATTGAACTTGCCCGACACGGGAACGGTTCGGGTCACATCAGCTGTGTAGCCATGATATTCGGCACCCATATCCATCAGCAACATATCGTCAGCACCCAAACGCTTGCGGTTGGTTACATAATGCAACACGCATGTGTTTGCACCTCCTCCGGAGATAGAACCATAGCCTGGATATTCTGAACCGCGGTGCTTGAAATAAAACTCCACTATGGCTTGAGCCTGATATTCGGTCATGCCCGGCTTGGCTGAACGAATAGCCTCTGCAAGACCTTCACAAGTGATATCGATGGCCTTTTGCATCAGAGCTAGCTCCTCCATCGACTTATTCTGGCGCAAAGTACCCATGCTGGTAAGCAATGGGGCCTCGGATATTTCAACGTTATTGGATTGGGCCCTTTCTTTTAGCTGCCAAACCAATCCACCCAACTTTCCACGCAAAGATTTGCTTTCGTGGATATCGACAGGAAACTTGGCCCACACTTTCGAAAAGTCAGCGATGTTGGTTAAGCATTTGTTGAATTCCGTATTCGATAACACTTTTTCAATGCCCAAGCGCTGCTCGGCCTCTTCAAACCCCAACCTACGACCGGTCCAAACCTCCTTGGCGGAATCCCGCCCCATGATAAAGAGTACTTCCCTTACATTTTTACCATTGATTTCTGTTGCACTCTTAAACAACATCAAGACTGCATTCTCCTCCATCAATCCAGTTAAATAATACAAATCCGGATCTTGAATGTATTGGTAATCGACATCGTTGGTGCGTACACGCATCGGGTTGGCAAACAAAATAGCCACCGAATTTTCGGGCATCATTTTGCGCAATGCCTCCCGTTTTCCAGCGTGGAATTCAGGCTGGAGCAAATCGGTATCATAAAAGTTCTGCTGGGCGGTAGCAGGGAACGAGAAAAGCGATGAGGACAAAAGAAAAAGGATCAGGAGCGCATTTAGCGAAACAGCTAATATGGCTACTCTGATCCTTTGCATGGGATCGGGTGTTTGACCCGATTAA
>JBJTQS010000259.1:0-5050 GCA_046075765.1 Bacteroidota bacterium | reverse complement strand
GGCAACGGATTTACCACAACAGTTACAGGTAAAGCAGTATAGGTACACCCACTCGAGGTTTCAAACACTTCAACGGAGTAATTTCCAGCACTCGTTACAGTCAATGAATTACTGGTGGCACTGGATATCAATACAGCGTTTTTAAACCATTTATAGGTATAGTTTGGAGATGAAGTTGTAGTTAAAGCTACCGAACCTCCAGAACAGAATGTTGTTGGTCCGCTTGGCGTTACGGCTGGAATATAATTTCCAACGGTAATGTTAACTTGATTCGATTGCACAAATCCACTGCAGTTGCCGAATACCTTAACACGATAAACTCCCGTATTTGGCGCTAGTACCTCGTAGGTAGACTGGTTTGCTCCAGTTATGTCAATGCCATCCTTAGTCCATTGAAAAGATATACCATTTGAAGTAGTTGTTAAAATTCTACTTCCTGAGCATAAAGAAACAGTTCCTGATGGAGATACGGAAGCAATAAGGGTGGTTACTTGAAAATTTTGGGCAGCAGTTGTTCTTGTACATCCATTATCGGCCTGCACTAAACGAATGTTGAAATAAGTGGTACTTGGCACATTGTAGTTGAAAGTTGTTCCAGTGCCTGAATTTAAATAGGTACCTCCTGCCTGACTAACCTGCCAAGTGTAAGTTGCACCTGCAACTGGACTATTGACGGTAAAAGTCATTGATGTAAAATTGCAAACTGGTGATGGGCTAGACGAATTAAATGTTGATAGCGTACTAGGAATCAAAACCTGAACGCTGTCGCTATAGTCAGTCATACAGGGCGAAGTAATTGAGTATTTATACCATCCGGATTGTGTGGCATTATAGGAATAAGATGTTGCGCCACTTATTAAGGCACTGCTTCTATACCATTTAATAGCAGTTGGAAATCCCTGATAGAAGGCTATTGGAATGCAGAGGGAAACACTAGATTGACAAGTAACGGGTGAATTGGGATAGGGCCTTGGCAATAAAATTGAACCAATACTACCTGGTAGTACCCTTACTTGTATAGGATTAGAAATTTCAATTGGTCCTCCTGTGGGTGGATAACCATAACAAAAGAACTCTCCGGTACCATATGCTTGAATGTTTGCACCAGAGGCGTACGGACCTTGCGGGCTTGATGACCCATTACCCGCACAAGTGTAGGATCCTACATACCAAATGTATTGGTAGTTGCTAATAGGATTGTCCACTTGAAGCGCTACCGATCCAAAACAGATGTCGGTAGGTCCTAGTGCGCTGATAGTCAAGCCTTGGGCTATTGTTCTTGATTGACTAAAAAGACATAATAAGAAAATCAGTACCGTGGAAAGCAGGTAATTATGTTTCATAGCCAAATAAATTTAATGGCAAGTTAATAAATCATCCCCAAATGGCCGCTAAATCGACTCCGTCGAAACTACCTGAGCTCATCATCAAAAGCACGGAATCATTCACAAAGTCTTTAGATATTTTTTCCTTTAGTGATGATGGATCCATGTATACATCTAGCCTATTGCAAGCAAAAGCGGACTTCACTTGTTCAACGGTTATTGGCTTCAGCTTCTTATGTGCGATCACTTCAGGGTTGAAATACACAATAGCAACATCCGCAGAATCCATGGTAGATTCATACTGTTCTAAAAAGGCATCACTTAAGCTACTAAATGTATGCAGTTCAAAACATGCAATAAGCTTTTTGTTCGGGAATTGTTCTCTTACTGCCGCAATGGTTGCACTTAATTTGGATGGTGAATGCGCAAAATCGCGGTAAATGGCCCTGGATGCATCGGCTTTCACAAGTTCCATCCTTCTTCCTGCTCCTTTGAAAGAACCAGCAAATCTGTAAAAATCGGAAGCCTGTACTCCTAGCAACTCACAAACAACTCGGGCACCCTCTAAGTTCGCCAAATTGTGTCGGCCAAAAACTGACACAGGATAAGAGATACCATTAAAATCGATTGTTGTTAATCCATCTTGAATGTTGAATTCAGGTACATTGTATGCAAGAACCCGCTTGTGGTTTTTGTTTTCCTCAGCTATTTCAGTCAAGTGCTCATCACCTTCAAAATAAATAAGTGTGCCTGATTGGGGTATTTCATTTGCAAATATTCCGAATTGCTCAACATAGTTGTCAAACGTTGGAAACACATTGATGTGATCCCAAGCGATTCCTGATATTAGTCCTATATCCGCTTTGTAAAGATGGAATTTGGGGCGGCGGTCAATAGGCGACGACAGATATTCATCACCTTCCAATACAATTACAGGGGCAGCATCGGTTAACTTAACCATGGTGTTGAAGCCTTGGATAGTGGATCCTACCATGTAATCAAAATCCTTGCCCGCTTCGCGAAGCACATGCATCACCATCGAAGTGATGGTTGTTTTTCCATGTGATCCACCAATAACCACGCGTAATTTATTCTTGGAATGTTGGTACAAAAACTCAGGGAAGGACATCACATTTAGTCCTAATTCCATCGCCTTTACCAATTCCGGATTATCAGCACGGGCGTGCATTCCTAAGATCACGATATCCGGTTTGGACTCCAATTTTGATGGATGCCAACCAAGGTCATCGGGCAACAAACCTGCAGACTTTAATCGAGAAAAGGACGGTTCTTTGATTTCATCATCCGAACCTGTAACTTGGTTACCATTCTCATGCAAGGCCAAAGCCAAATTATGCATGGCAGCGCCTCCAATGGCTATGAAGTGGATGTGCATCCTTGTGTTTATTAATAAGTTTGTTTCGTGTAAATCTAACCAACAATACCCATTAAGTTCCTTCTTGAGGCTTCAATAATCAACAGGATATCGTTAATATTGCAAATACTATAGAATTCAAGTGAATTAACATTTAAGGATTCATGAAGCTACATTCAATAAACGCTGGTTATTTCAAACTTGATGGAGGTGCCATGTTTGGAGTTGTTCCCAAATCCATTTGGAACAAAACAAACCCCTCGGATTCGAATAATATGATTGACATGGCTATGCGATGTCTTTTGGTTGAATATGGTGACCGGTTAGTGCTCATCGACAATGGAATTGGAGACAAGCAGGATGCGAAGTTTTTCGGTCATTATTACTTGCATGGGGATGATAGCCTGGAAAAATCGTTGAAACATGCTGGTTTTGGAATGGATGATATCACCGATGTGTTTTTGTCGCATCTACATTTCGACCATTGTGGTGGTAGTATCAAACGAAACAGGGACGGAAATGGGGTTGAGCCGGCTTTCAAAAATGCGACTTACTGGAGCAACGAAGCCCACTGGAATTGGGCAACCAAGCCAAATGCTAGGGAAAAGGCTTCTTTTTTAAAAGAGAACATACTCCCTATACAGGAGAGTGGCCAGCTGAAGTTTACAGAAAATGGATCTGAACTTTTCCCTGGATTTCAAATCAAGTATTTCAACGGACATACGGATGGGATGATGATTCCTCATATTCGATATAAAGGTCGCACTTTGGTTTATATGGCAGATTTATTACCTACGGTTGGCCACATACCCGTACCCTATGTGATGTCATACGACACACGACCGTTGATCACGTTGGATGAAAAAGCCACATTCATGGAACATGCGGCGAAAGATGATTTTGTTTTGTTTTTGGAACATGACCCAATAAACATGTGCTGTACCGTTCACCAAACTGAAAAAGGCATCAGGCTTAATCAGACTTTTTCATTGGATCAACTTTGATTCAAGATGGATGTATCCTAGTTCATCAAGGTTAGAAATTTGAATTCCTAAAGATTCGGCTTTGACTCTGCTTTTATCATTTAGATAAACCTTTTTCAGGAAAACCAATCGTTTTAGATTAGGAATTGTTTTTTCTAAATCGTCCCAAAAATCATCATTGGGTTGGCTATACAGCGCGAGAATTCGTGTTTTTTTTAGGTATTTAAGATTCACCTCATTCTGATTCCACTTTTTAGGAAATCGATGGATCAACGTCATTTGATATTGATTTAATCTAAAGTTGATATTTTGATTGATGATTGTTCTTTTAATTACCTGAACATTTCGTTTTGTCGCTAATGTGTTTTCAATCCGCATAAGCTCCTTTTCAGACGCACCTTGAAATGCAAGAATTTCCGCATTGAGACCTTTTTGTTTAACGATAATAACTCGTGATTTGGATTTCAAGATCCAACAGGAATCTTCTTTTGCAAAATCTTGATTACTAAAAAGGAATGATGCCAAACAAGTGATCGTGGCTGTTAGCAGAGCGATCAGACTATTGTAAGTATTTCTTTTAAAGAAATTGAATAAAAAAGCTAATGATACATATACTGTAATAGTCATCAAAATTGGATAGTAAATGTTATCTGTTACAGCATATGGCAAAGATGAAATCAATTCAACGAGATAGCGCAATAATTTTATTGATAGTGCTGTTGATAACCCTACCCACTCTCCTATCCAAGGGATATTTCCAACCATCACCAGTATCATTCCAGCATACATCACAATTGAGGAAACCGGTACAATTACCATGTTCGCCAATAGAAACCAATTTGGGAATTGTCCGAACAAATAAAGGCTCAAAGGAAAAGTCGCCAACTGTGCAGCAAGCGTAACGGATGTCATTTCCCATATTTGTCTGGTTAGTTTGCTACTCGGCTCAATTGCCGATAGTATGATTGGATGTAAGTAAAAGATTCCACAAACAGCTAAAAAGGATAATTGAAATCCGACACTTAGCAGCATCAACGGATCCAGGCAGCATAATAATATCATGGATGCGCACATCAAGTTGGTCTTATCAACTCTCCTACCTAACCATTCCGATAGAATAACAAAGGTGGTCATGGTTGCCGCCCGAGTAATAGAAGGACTCATACCCGTAATTAATGAATAAAACCAGATCATAACTACTAAAACTGGAAATACAATATGATTGTCACCAGGCCTTTTCCTTAAAAGCGGCTTGAATAACTTCATCAAAATGCTATACAATAGAACCAAGTGCATGCCTGATACACATAACACATGAAGCACCCCTGCAGCTGCAAAGTTGTTTTCCGTTTCACTATCCAACCAGT
>JBJTQS010000258.1:0-4820 GCA_046075765.1 Bacteroidota bacterium | reverse complement strand
GTAAAATTTGATATTGAAAGATCCCTTGTGAAAAATTGAGAGGATATTTTACCGTCTTCCGAATAATTAATTTTACCAAGCATATCGTATACTCGCAATTTAAATTTCTTTCCATTAAGTCCGTTCGCATTGATGAATGTTATCTGAGGCCCTGCTGCTATATACATTGTTGGCAATTGTTGTTGTATAAGGTCAACCAAAGAGGTGAGAGAATCACATGGCGATCCAGAAAGAGCCGGCATTGCGTAATTGGGGTTGTTAGGTAAGCCATAATAAGTTCGATTTCCTCCAAGGTAAAAACTAAAAGGAGTAAAATTACAATAGACTCCTTGTGAATCCGGGAAATTGATAACTGATAAATTGTCTGTGTAAATATTATGGGTTGAATCAGGATATGGATAGTTAAAATTTATACCATCACTCCATGAACAACTCCAATAGATTTTTTGATCCGGAGCAAGCCCTAAGTACCCACCACCTTCAAATGGCAAAGAATCCTGCCATATTGTATCTGCACTCAAAGCAATATCTGGAGCCTGTAAATCAAATTGTATTAATTTATTGTATGAGTAATAACCGTTAGTACTTATATAAACAAAGCGCTGATTAGGAGAAAAAGCACTACTGACCCGTTCATAATTGGGTCCTAATCCCATCGGAGTAACCGTTGTATCTAAAGTTATGGTACCACTACATCTGTCAAAATCATACAATTCAAACAACCCTGAATAAGCAACCGCGGAGAGTTTATTTCCGATCGGAGAAAAATCGTATCTGATTGAATTTGTCTGGGTGATTGTTCCGACATTCTGTACAACTGGTGGTTGAACCCCTTGAGGAGTTACAAGGAAAAGCCACATCTCATTATTTGGATACTCCATATGTCTAAACAAAACCCACCAATCACGTCCATTTCCATGCTTAACCGCTGTCATACCATCATCAGCTTTAAGATTATTTAGCTGTACATTTTTTTGAACCACATCCCCAAATCCTCCATTAAGAGTTATGTCTACCGTGGAATAATACAAGCCATAATAATCGGTCACTCCAATATGAAAAATGTAATATTTAGTGCTGTCTCCCGGAAAAGGAATGATAAGAGCTTCCTGATACCATCCGCCATATTTTAAATTATCGCCATTTGGCATTATTTGATTGTTTCGATCATAAACTTCTCCACCCTGAACACCAGCATTTAAAATATCAGTGTTATAGGAAGTGCTAAATAATAAATTGCCATTGCCATCGCTAATTGAAGCAGCACTGCCCCTGGATTTAATATTGCTATGAATAGGTACAGGAGCCGAAAGATTGGAAAAGTCAATTCCTGCGGAATCACCAAAACACCAAACTGAATTCTGGTTTTGGGAAAACGAAGCGGTGGAGAATAGTAAAATAACTAACCCAACGTAAATAAACCTGTTCAAATTCATTTGCGAACAAATACTTTCCTTGATGAACTTGAGCCGTTTTCCAACTGGATTCTAAAAAGATAAACTCCGTTAATTAGATCATGGTTTATGATTATTAGATCACTTCCATTTCCTTTTTTTGCAAAAATGATCTTGCCTTGCAAATCATATAAAAGAACTTCAGAAATTATATTTTCCGATGAGATTTCAAAAATTCCTTTAGCAATTTCTGTAATTTCAGGATGAGATAAATCATTTACTTTGTTACTCAACAATCTCATTTCAGAATATCCCGATTCTGCAACTGGCATATGTAACATACCCCGTGCCCAATAAACACCTTCACCTCCTATGGCTGCAGTTTGAAGACCAATGTTTTCAATTAAGTCATGTTGTGATTGAGTTAGCCAGTAGTTACCTACAGCGACAGTATTTAAGTAAATTTCGATAATTGTTTTTTTATTTGATTCTATAACTTCTGTTGTTGCAATTGAATTATTCAATGCCTGAGCAGTTATGAAATCATCAGTATTTATCGCATCCTCAATATTTTTTAAAATACCTTTATTGCTTAACTCCTCGGCCTGCACAAAACTTTGTTTATCCACAGAATTAATTAGGCCGGGGTTATCGTCCATGATTTTATATGCCATTTCATCGGCGATGTATTGATTTTCAAAAGGCAGTACGGTATAGGTTATATTACCATCCGCAATTTGTTCCAGTTTTAAATTTTGATAATCATCGTGAATGATAACTAAATCCGGATTGTGTTCACCACAGGGATGCAGTGGAATGCAAGCAGTAGAAACTACTTGTGGTAAAATTAATAGTGAAGGAGATGGTTTAGGATAATATGGATTCGATGTAACTGCAGAACCAGGATAATACCATTTAATTTTAGTTCCACTTTGCGTAAACCCGTCCAGCTTTTGATTTAGAACAGAATAACTACCCACAATGGGATTAAATGTATTGAAATTGGCGTAACAACTACTTCCCTGATCAGGAATTATGACATTATCAAAATAAACTCCCGGATAACAATCATTAATAGTATTGCAATGCATAAAACTATAGTCGCAATTATTCCTCCAATATAGCCCGGTTCCGAACTGATTTATCGTGTTCTTATAAATGTTGCTTGACTTGCATTCTTCTATCAAAAAGCCGTTTAGATTGGTTGCATAAATAGTAGGATCGGCAACAGCGAATTGCCATGTGATTTGATTTTCTTGTGCCGTGGCAATGGCCGTATTAGCCAGATGAATGCCTGTATATGTTGAGGCAATAAAATTTGCTGGGTCAATATTTAGGTCAATTTGATTATTATTTATATCAAAATAACCGCCATTGTAAAGATTGAAAATTCTAATGGCTGTTACGCAATCGCTTATGACATTACGGTTAATACTAGTAGGAATTTTATAAGGAAATGTATTAAAAATGCCAATACCCTCTAAAGTTGGGCTAGGCTGTGAAGGAGTTCCATTGATAATATTATCAGAAATGTTTACATACTGAAATTGTGGACTTAATTCAAAAATAGAAATTCCTAAAGCAGGGTTTGTCAGTGTGTTGCTAACGATCTCTATGCCTGTTATTTTATTAAATGAAATCCTTATTCCAGTGCCACCGTTTGGGGTTGAAATTGTATTTTTTATAATGTGTGATTCTACAGAGCCAATAGTATTAATACCATTTGGTCCCAAAATATTGCATAAATTGCCGCCTGTATTACCGACAGTTAAAACTGGAAGGGGTGTGTTTCCGGTATAATTTTCTGAACTTATTGAAAACCCACTAAAAGCATAATTACTATATGCGGGTTCATAGATCATTGAACTGAATGTGCAGTTGAAAATAGTCATCGTGCTGTTAATGCCAGCAACTCCACAATTTAATCCTTCGAATATATTTGTTCCATTTATTGTTGAACCATCAGAGCTTAATACAAGCCCATTATAAGAACCAACATTACATCTCATTTTATGCGCAAGAATTGCAGTAATTGTTTGATTGTTTTGAGGCTCTGGGAATTGCCCATTAAAGTGTCCAGCAAGCAAGCCAGGATACCCAAAATAATTTCCTTCAATTAAACTACCAGAGGTAAAATGATTGAATGGAGCAGGAGGAAATTCAGGAAAACAAACTGATACGTAATTATGAATAAAATTTGAGTTCTTTAAGTAAAGTAAACATTTGTCCAAAACAGATATGCCAAATTGTGCATCCTGAAGTGTTGAATTATTTTGTACATAAATTTGATTGCCTTCTCCTGCTGATATCCCTCGCCACATTTTGTTGCAATTTGTCGAGGATTGAATGATAGTAGGGGTTCCAAAATTATCCTGATCGATTTTTATAATAGTGTTGGCTGCATTCCGTTGCAATTTTATATGCGCACCAGGTCCCATATAAACAGAACATCCTTGCAGGTTTAATTCCCAGCCAACAGGGATTAAAAGAATTCCGTTTATTGCAAATGTGGCGGTTTTAACAGTAATAATATTTGGTGACCCTAACGATATGGCTACAGAACCTCCCGAAAATAAACTTTGAAACTGGGTTCCATTATTAATGCTTAAATTCTGATCTGTCACTATGGCATCCATACCGGTTATCTGAGAACAACAATCCTGCATATAAATTGTATCACTCCAAACACCAGGAATAACATATGCAATATATTGTCCAGTTCCAAGGCTCCATGTTACTTCTGCATGTGAGAGTTGCTGAATTAGAAACGTGCCTCCATTAATAACCCATGTCCCATTCTGGCAACCATCTATCACGTCATAAATGTACGTAGATCCAGGACTTTGACAAAGTGTTGCAGGTCCAAATATTTCCGGATTACAGGCTCTTAATGTATGATGAAGTTGCAAAAAGAAAATGACAATAGTAAAGCATTTGATAATTTGTGATTTCATTTTCATTTTATAAAATGTTAGGTTTATTCAAAGCACAATTGAAGGTATTTTCGAAATTTTTAAAAAGAGAGTATTTGTGAGTCATTATTTAATTAAAGCCAAAGTAGGAAAAAGTTTTGAATTTAACAATTTATTGGATTTTTCGATTGTTAGAAGAGCTAGGATGCGCTTTGAATTCGCATACTACATAGTATAGACATTGCCTGCCCATAACACGCAGTAGCACGCTAGCCGGCTGCAGCAAGTTTTTGGAGCTTTGGAACTTTTGGTTATCTTTGGGAAGCAGGAAGCGTTTGGAATTCTTATACCGGCCAGCGGCTACTGCGGGAACGTTATAGGCAAGCCGCATCAGTCTTGCTAACCAAAATATTTCATTATCTTTGATTAAAAGCCTGATTTTATACCAATATTTTGAATTTGACATCTTAGCATATTCACAACTATTGATGATTAATATAACTTTAATCAGGAA
>JBJTQS010000257.1:0-8247 GCA_046075765.1 Bacteroidota bacterium | reverse complement strand
CCGTGTTCCGTTCGCGGGAGCAAACCCCAATTTGTCAAGCTGGTGGCTGTCCACCATTCATAGGATTTTACGGCCCATAACAAACTTGCAAGCAATAACCCTGGCAAAAAGCTGTTTACGATTTTTTTCAGGTCGGCATTGGTTGGCATGCAACAAAGGTCAGCGATTCGGCTGAATGTTGGGTAACTTTGCGCCATGAGAATTGAAAAACATGCGGTATTGGCTGGACATACCGGTTCGGTTTATGCCTTGTTGCCATTTGGCGAGAGCGGACTTTTCTCAGCAGGCAGCGATCGAATTGTTGCGGAATGGGATTTGCAAAAACCCGAAGAAGGTAGCGTATTGGTAAAAACGGGTGATGTCGTTTACTCCTTGCTTCAATTGCCATCTGGTAAACTGCTGGTAGGACAAGCCTCGGGCGGCATTCATGTGATTGACCTTGCGAGTCGAAAAGAGGAGCGTTTGTTGCAATATCATCGCTCTGCGATTTTCAATTTGGCGCATATTCCTCAATTTAAAATGGTGCTTTCCCTTTCGGGTGATGGTGAGTTGGGTGTGTTGGATGATGTGGAGTTGAAGCTTCAAAAAGTTTTCACCCTCGGTGGAGGAAAGTTGAGAGGCATATCCGTGAACCATGAAAAGGGCTTAATGGCTCTTGGCTCTGGAGATGGAGTTATTCGCGTTTTTTCCCTTCCGGGGATGGAGGAGGTAGCCAATTGGCAAGCTCATTTACCTGGTTATTCAGCCAACGCTGTCACATTTTCTCATGATGGCAAGTGGCTTTTATCGGGCTCTAGGGATGCCATGTTAAAAGTCTATGATGCATCCAATGGTTTTGAATTGGTACGCGATATCCCTGCACACAATTATGCCATTTATAGCATTGAATACCATGCCGACGGGTCGGTATTTGCCACGGCCAGTCGCGATAAAACCATCAAAATATGGGACTCCAACACCTTTGAGGTGAAGCAGCGTATCGACAAGGAGCGCTCCATGGGGCATGTCAACTCCGTTAACAAGATCATTTGGCATGAGGGCAGCAATAAGTTGATTTCCGCCTCCGATGATCGCGCAGTAATGGTGTGGAATAGTGTTACAGATAATTCGTAGTTTTGAATGCGCTTACTAAAGAAACAAGTTCAAATCCCATCGTAAATCGTCCCCCGAATTAAAACTTCACACACTTCGCGGACCATCGTAAACCGACCATCCTTCGATGAATTCAGGTCAAGTCGTAAACCGACCACCCTTCGATGAACTCAGGGCAAGTCGTAAATCGTCCATCGTAAATCGTCCATCGCTTGAATCCTAATCTCGATCCATCACCATCATCTCAACAAAACATCGATAAAGAACTCGAGAAAGTTCTTCGTCCGGTGGAGTTCGGTGATTTTACCGGACAGGATAAAGTGGTTGAGAATCTCAAGGTTTTTGTGAAGGCTGCACAAAAGCGTTCCGAGTCTTTGGATCATGTGCTTTTGCACGGTCCTCCCGGACTCGGTAAAACTACCTTAGCGAATATCATCGCCAACGAATTGGGAGTTAACATACGCATCACATCAGGTCCGGTATTAGACAAGCCAGGAGATCTGGCTGGATTGCTCACCAATTTGGAGGCCAACGATGTATTGTTCATTGATGAGATACACCGTTTGAGTCCCGTTGTGGAGGAGTACTTGTACTCTGCAATGGAAGATTATCGAATCGATATCATGATCGATAGCGGTCCGAATGCCAGAACGGTTCAGATAAAACTCAACCCTTTTACATTGGTTGGTGCTACTACGCGTTCCGGTTTGTTGACATCGCCACTTCGTGCCCGTTTCGGCATCAATGCACGCTTGGAGTATTACGATGCCAAGCGATTGCAGTTGATAGTTCTTCGCTCAGCTGAAATATTAAACGTTCCCATCCACGACTCTGCAGCTTTCGAAATTGCTCGCCGCAGCCGTGGAACTCCCCGCATAGCCAATGCTCTTTTACGTCGTGTTCGCGACTTTGCTCAGATAAAAGGCAATGGCACCATCGACGATCCTATTGTGGAATACTCTCTCACAGCTTTGAATGTGGATGCGCATGGTTTGGATGAGATGGACAATCGAATTCTCACGGTTATCATTGATAAATTCAAAGGTGGGCCTGTTGGTCTCAACACCATTGCCACTGCGGTAGGTGAGGAGCCAGGAACCTTGGAGGAGGTTTATGAGCCGTTTTTAATTATGGAAGGTTTCTTGAACCGCACTCCGCGAGGTCGCGAGATTACCGATAAAGCCTATAAGCACCTGGGTAAGAAAAGGCAAGGTCCTCCAGGATCACTTTTTGAAGAGTTGTAACCTGTTACTACAACCAAACTACCATCATTTCTATTAAGTTTGTCCTGCCATGGCATTGAAATCAAACCGGCTGGAGAACATCCAAGTGTTACGCGCAATTGCCGCCCTGATGGTATGCGCCTTTCATTTGCAATACCTGTTCATCTCACCTGGCGATGTAAAGCCATTCCCCAATGGTGAAATGGGTGTTCAGGTTTTTTTCATCATCAGTGGACTTATTATGTACCACACCACCAGGAATGGCGAGGGAATTCCTCAGAAGTCGGCTTGGTCTTTTGCCTTCAATCGAATTATTCGGATTGTGCCGCTTTACCTGTTGGTCACTTTCGTTTATGTGGCAGATGATATTTCTTGGCAGTATCTGAATGAAAATATTAATCGAATTGTGAAGACCGTTTTTTTCATTCCTCAGATGACCGATTCCATCGGACCAAAATATGGGTATCCTTTATTGGATGTTGGTTGGACATTGAATTATGAGATGTTTTTTTATTTCATCTTCTTCGTGTCCCTGCTTTTCGGTCGGTTAGCCTATAGAATATTGCTATCAATGTTCTTAATTATCGGTGTCTTGATTCCTTTTATATTTATTGGAGGTTTTGATCCCGCTTACACTTCGTTCAAAGATTATCCGATTTCAATTTTCAACATGTTCTGCAACCCGATGGTGCTTTTATTCTCATCAGGAGTTGTGCTCGGAATGTTGATGGATCGTTTAGAATGGAGTAAGAATATGCTTGTATCCGGGTTTGTTATTTCCACTCTTTTATTCATCATCCATGTAATAGGAATCCTGGGCTTGCATGTGAATATTTACACCGATCTCCTATTCATATTTCCATGGATTTTCTTTGCAGCCATGTGTGATAAATCACGCGTATTTGTTTTTCAAATCCGGGGATTGACTACCGTTGGCGATGCTTCCTACTCTCTTTATCTGTGGCATCCTATTGTGTTTGCATATTTGCGACTTTTCGCCGAAAGGCTTTCGCTACCTTACATGGATTTCCCATGGATATCATTCATTATTGGCATGATAGCCGCAGTATTTGTGGCACATATATCATTCACACAAATAGAATCCAGAGTCACACCGTGGCTTAAATCGAAATGGATAGTGAAGTAGTGATTGAATCAGATGGGTACGATTGAATCCAAACATCGAAACACAATCCTGATCAAACAGGAAGCTTTACGGCTTGGATTTTCTTTTGTAGGTATTTCAAAGGCTGAATTTCTTGAGGAGGAAGTTCCTCGGATGGAAGCGTGGCTAAAGAACAACATGCATGGCGAGATGTCGTATATGGAGCGCAACTTCGACAAACGCCTTGATCCTCGACTATTGGTTGATGGGGCCAAATCAGTGGTATCACTGATGCTTAATTATTATCCAGAGCAAAATCAGCCTGAAGATGATTCTCCGCGCATTTCTCGATATGCCTACGGTCGCGATTATCATTTGGTGATAAAGGAAAAGCTGAAGGATCTGGTAGATTTCATTCGTCAAAACATTGGCGAGGTAAACGGTCGCATTTTTACAGATTCAGCACCTGTGTTGGAGCGGGCATGGGCGGTTAAAAGCGGTTTAGGTTGGATGGGTAAAAACACCAATATCATTCATCCTAAAAGCGGCTCTTACTTTTTTTTGGCTGAGATGATTTCTGATTTGGATTTGGAGTTCGATGCACCTATTCGCGACCACTGTGGAACCTGTACGCGTTGCATAGATGCATGTCCAACAGATGCTATCATCAAGCCGTATATGGTTGATGGAAGCAAGTGTATTTCATATTTCACCATCGAGTTGCGTGATGCCATACCTGATGAGATGAAAGGTAAGTTCGAGAACCACGCATTTGGTTGCGACATCTGCCAAGAGGTTTGCCCGTGGAACCGGTTTTCTTTGCCAACCAAGGTTGCTGATTTCAAACCATCCGAGATGCTTTTTGGAATGAAACAGCACGATTGGCTGGATATGACTCAAGAAATTTTCGATAAGGCATTTGAGCAGTCACCCATTCTTCGAACCGGGCTCAACGGAATGCAGCGAAATATAAATTTCTTGAGACCAAATGGTAATCCAAAGGACTGAAATTCAGACGCTTGTTACTTTGATTTTTTTTGTTTTACTTTGATAGCATAGAATCTTATTTACAACCCCATACACAAATACACATGAAACAAATTTTTACCAAACTGATCAAATCCGTGCTGGTATTGTTCTCGGTTGCATTGATGCAGGTTTCATCTGCGCAAGCATGTTCCGACGCAGGCACGGCATCGGCCACCGTCGATTCCATTTGTCCTAACGGGATAACCACTTTGACATTGGCCAATTACATTGGCGCCATCCAATGGCAAAGCTTTAACGGTTCTGCCTGGGTTAACGAAGTAGGTGTTGGATCAACCACCGACAACTATGCGGTTACTCCTTCCTCCACCAAGGATTATCGGGCTGTAGTTACAGCCGTTGGTTGTTCACCTGATACATCTAGCATTGTTACCATAACCGTTGGCGTGTCGGCACCTACCACGCAAGGCGCTTCACGTTGTGGGTATGGTCCGGTTACTTTGAACGCTGTTGGTAATGGCATTTTCAAATGGTATGATAGTCTTACTAGTCTAACACCTATTTCAACTGGTCAATCACTAACCACCAATGTTGGATCCACTACCACATTTTATTGTGCCGCCGCCACTTCAACGGGTGGCGCAAGCACAACACCAATGCCAGCACAGGCATCCACTTTTTCGGGTAACGCCAGGGGTTATTTCTTTACGGCTCCTACTGATTTCACGATTACGGGGCTATTCGTGCCCGGCAACAATGGAACGTTACAGAATATTGCTGTTATCCGTTTCGATAATAACATCCCTCCGCCGGCATACGCTACAACCACCAACGCCTTTGCAACTCTTTTTGTAACCCAGAATGATCCTTCTACAGGAGTTATTCCCGTTAGTATTCCAATCCTTGCTGGCGAAGTTATTGGCGTGTTGGCAACACGTGGTCCTGGTGATATCAATTCTTATGCACCATCACCTGCAACAACTACGATCAATGGCACTGCCGTTACCTTAACCCGAATGGGTATGCAGCTACCATTGGCCAGCAATCTGCCTCAAACCATCTGGCAGGAAGCTGGAGGAAGTATCTCCCGTCTGGAGATAACCTATGAAACAGGTTGCGAGAGTCCACGCACCCCAACTGTTGCCACCGTAATTCCTGCACCAACCGCAACTATTTCTGCCAACCCTCCTGCCTTGTGTTCCGGACAATCCACAACACTGAGCGCTGTAAGCAATAATGCCAACTACACATACACATGGAGCCCGTCTTCAAGTTTGAGTGCTTCAACAGGTTCTTCAGTTACAGCCACGCCATCCGTTCCAACGGTTTATACATTAGTGAGCAATGATGGATTGTGCGGTTATATCGACAGCTTGTTGGTGGATGTTGGTCCCGCGTCTGTGGCTGGCACAGCCGTAATCTCTACCGATACCATTTGTTTGGGTAGCAATGCCACCTTGTTCCTTACCGGAAACACCGGTAACATCCAATGGCAAAGAAATACGGGTTCTGGCTGGGTGAACGAGACGGGTACTGGTTACAACTCTGGCCAGTATTTGGTTTCTCCTACCTCCAACATTCAATACCGTGCGATTGTTACAAGTGGCGGATGTGCTCCTGTGATTACATCCGTGCTGGATTTAACAGTTTTAGCAGTTACAGATCCATTAACTGTTAATGACACCATCTGTGGAGGTGGAGTCGTTAACCTTTCTGCAAGTGGTGTTGGGGTTCTTGATTGGTACACTGCTCCAACAGGTGGAAATAGCATCAATGTGGGCAACACATATTCCCCAACTATCGGAACTACTACTACTTATTATGTTGAAGCCTCTGCCGGCGGTACATATAATGTTGGCCCTGCGAGCGGGGCAATAGGTACCCAGTTCCCGGTAGTTGGTAGCAACTGGGGATTGACTTTCGATGTTACCCAAACAGTTACTTTGGATCGAGTTTATATTTCTCCAGGTGGAACCTCAGGACCCATCACCATTAATATGCGCTCAGCCATTGGCGGTGCGATATTGAATACCAAAACGGTGAATGTGATTGCTTTCTCAGGATTACAGCCAATTACAATTGGTTGGACCATCAATCCTGGCGTTGGATACACCTTGGAGCTTGATGCTACCAGCGTGCCTTTGTATTACAACTCTTTCGGTGCAGCTTATCCATACACCTTCCCCGGAAGTTCTGTTTCAATCACGGGCTTTTACAATCCTACACCTGGCACAACGAACTTCTATTATTTCTTCTACAATTGGCAAATCACCGAGGGCTGTAAAAGCAACCGAGTGCCTGTTACCGGAGTTATCAACCCAACGCCACCTGTTCCTATTATCAATACACTTGGAACGGTGTTGAGCTCTACTTCCCCAACAGGAAACCAATGGTATTTGAATGGTAACCCGATTACAGGTGCTACCGGCATTTCACACGATATGGCATTAACGGGCTCAGGCCTTTATACAGTAGTGGTAACGGCTTCTAACGGTTGTACCACTTCATCCTTGCCCTACTTGTATTCTTCTGTCGGGGAAAACTTTGCAAGCGCAGCGGTTTCCGTGTATCCTAATCCTGCCAGCGAAATGTTGCATGTTGAATTCGCCAACCAAGTACCAGCTGCCGAGTTGATCATCTATAATCAATTGGGCTCTGAAGTGGCTCGTTATGAACTGGCACAGATCAAGAACAAAATCAATTTGAATTTTGCACCAGGCTCTTACATGATGGAGCTTCGCACACCAAGTGGAGTATATTTTGATAAACTAATCAAGATGTAATAAATCAACAAGCAAGGGGTCGGCAGTAGCCGGCCCCTTATTTTTTCATCTCCTATGAAATTCATCAAGACAATCATATTGCTTTTTTTGCTCTGCTCTGCAGCCAATAATGCCAACGCACAAAAGGTTTTCAGCGTAGATTATGAAAGCCAAGCAGATGTGAAAGTATTCGTGGTTGACTACGAGAGTCAAGCAGACTTAAAAGTCTTTAAGGTCAAATATGAAAGCCAGGCCGGTAAAAACGATGGTCGCTGGTTTTTTGTAAAATACGCCAGCCAAGCCGACAAGAAAATATTTTTCGTGAAGTACGAGAGTCAAGCCGATGTAAAGGTGTTTTTCGTGGACTATGAGAGCCAAGCCGGTTGGAAACAATCCAGCAAGAAGCCTTATTTTTTCTGACAGTATTTATTTTCTAATGGCGTTAAGCCTTTAGTTGTGGTAATTGTCCAAGGCAAGATCAAATCACTTAATTTGGCGATAAGATTGGATTAACCAAATCGAACTCAACATGAAAAAGCTTACCGTGCTGCTGCTGATGACCATGTTCTCGGCACTACAATCCTTTGCACAACCATTCTTGTACGACCCTGCCGTTGTACAAGATATCCGCATCACCTTTACCCAGCCCAATTGGGATTACCAAATGGATACCGCCGCTGTTGGGGCCGAAGGCTTTATTATTGCTCAACAGGTGACGATTAATGGCGTTGTTTACGATAGTGTTGGCGTTAAATACAAGGGCAATAGCTCTTTCAATGTCAACAACATGAAGAATCCTCTTCACATTGAATTGAACTACATCAAAGGGAATGCGGATTATCAAGGGTACACCGACTTGAAGCTTTCCAATGGATTCAAGGATCCGTCTTTTGTAAGGGAGCCGCTATCTTATGAAATAATCCGGCAATACATGCATGCACCATTGGCGAACCATGCCGAAGTGAGGATCAATGGCGTTTTGTATGGGCTCTATATGAATGCTGAAAACATCGACAAGCGCTTTGTAATGGAGCATTTCAAGTCTGACCGATATGCCTTTTTCAAATGCAATCCCATC